>CAYWSC010000142.1:0-5307 GCA_964460695.1 Hadarchaeota archaeon (SeqCode) | reverse complement strand
GGCAGGGATGGCTCTTCGGTCCGGTGGAAGGAGAGCTCTACAAGGTGCTAGACGCAGTGTATGTTTCGGTGGGGCGGCAGCTGGAGGCCTCGGGCATCGTTCTATCCCCTGACTCCATCAAGACTCTCTACGAATCAGAGGACGGGTCGAGCTGCTCCATCGTCGTGACACTTGAGAGACCCGGTATGTGCCTCCGAGTCCAGTCCTCTGGGCCATGCCGCTTCCTTCCTCTCCTAGATACCAGGCCCGCCGAGGCCCACTCAGCCGGGCCGCCCCTCCTGGACCTTTCGGGTCACGAAGCGTACATCCGTTCAGAAGGCGTACCGTTCGTCCTTCGCATATCCGGCTTCGACGAGTTCGAAAGGCTGGGTCAATGGACGGAGTGGAGATACAAGCTGGGCGACGGCTTCAGATGGATCGATGACCAGGGGAGGGTCTTGTTCAGGGAGGAGAGAAGGTGGCTGTATCTGCCGGGCGTATTTTCCAGCGAGGAGGGGTCGATTACTTTCAACATAGACATGTTGAAGAAGGACATCTTTGAGGGGGTCGGTTCCTGGCCCCGACCAAGGGCCGTTGCGGTGAAGGGCCAGGACCGTCTTCTCTGCGCTTTGCTCAAGCTGCGGATAGACACGCTGGGCAGTTTTGGCGTTGCGACCAATCTCGGGTGGTTCCCAGAGGCGGGTTGCTGGTGGTTCAGGAGGCCTTGGGCGAGGGACGCCTTGGAGGGGATCCGTTGGAACCTAGAGACCTACCGGCTCGTCTCTCTGGAACGTCCGGTCTCCAGGCTTGTCCGCACCCTCCTCACGCATCTGGGGCGAAGCTACGGCCTCCCGATAATCATGGATGGCGGTCGCTCTTTCACGAGCGATGCCCCTCCTCAGCTGCTCTCCGTTGCGTGCGACATTTGTCGCCGGACGAAGGATCCTTCCCTTGCCAAGCTCGTAGTACAGGTTGCCCAACGCCTCTCCAAGCGGTTGCTGGAGGGAAAAGACGTCTCCTCTTCAGTTTTGGACGAATCGTTGATCTGCAGCAATCCAGCCTCGTCATGGGTGGACTCGGTTTTGGAGTTTGGCGGCAGGCGGAGGCCGGCGAGGATACCGCTGGACTGGGGATGGATGAACTTCGAGGAGCCGCGCTTTGCCCTCTGCGAGGTCAATGCCCTGCATATCGAGTCCTTGTCCAAGGTTCTGCAGGTCTGTCGAGATGCAGGCCTAGATGCTCCCGCCGAGGTCACCCGCCTTCTGGAGGTCCTTGAAGGAGGATTCGGGAGGTGGTTCGACACTCGGGGCGGGCTTCCAGCCCCCACGGTGGCCCCGGCAGAGGGGATGGTGGACGAGAGGCCCTCGTCACCCGGCGTCGTCGCGGCCTCCTTGCTTGGCGAAAGACTTTGGTCAACGGGTCGACTGAGAGGCTTTTGGGAGACTGTGAGAGAAGAGCTGCTGGTTTGGAGGAGGCCTGTGCTAATCCCTGGGGAGGCAATGCCCTTCGGGATAATGGTATTCGGCGGCGGTGCTGAGCCTTACCTGGATGACCGGCAGTACCATGGCAACACCATCTGGCCTCGAGACACGCCGTATCTGATAAGGCTCCTCGAGCTGATCGGCGAGGACGTATCGGGACTTCTTCTATCCAACCTTGACCACCAGGTCTGCGAGGCAGGGTTTGGCTACTGCTCCGAGCTGTTCAGCCTGCCGACGGGTGGAAACCCCGCGTCGACGGTGCATTCGGAGAATCCGGTTCCGGTGAAGAACCCTGCTCAGTACTGGAGCCACTGGTGCGACCCCTTCCTCAAGCACGGAGCGGAGCTGGGCGTTGCCGTCGAGCCGTTGCGTTGACGGCAGCGGTGAGGCTCGATCCCTTTTCGGAAGAATTATTAGTGTTGAAAATTGAAGGTATTTCGAGGGGGATGGATTGAAAATTGAGGAGATTCTCGCTCGGTTCCGCAACTACGTGAAGACCAACGGTACCTGGGAGGTCGACGAAGAGGGGGATTGGATCTCCGACGGGCGTGGAACGCGAGTTATCCTCTGGGGCAGGAGGATGAGGCCCTCAACCATCAGATCCATCGTTAGGAGGGGAAAGGTGTCCATCAGGAAGGGAGACACTTGGATGGTTGAAAGTCCAAGCTTCTTCATATTCCTCGCCGAGAAGATAGAGGAGGAGCCCTCTTCAGGTCTTCCTTCACCCTCAGAGCTTAGAGAGCGGGCTGTTCTCTACGATCTCTCCCGGCAGATCAGAATGGGGAGCAAGGACGAGGTGGCAGTGTACCTTGAAGACTTCCTCACGAGGGAAGCAGGCATCAAGTTCAGGGAGCTGCAGAGCGCGGAGGAGCAGCCTGAGGATGCTGCCGGATGAAACCTTCTGATGAAAGGCATTTATTAGACGACCTATAGGTCAATCCGCGGCATGCGAATAGCATTCTTCGCTTGGGAGTACCCCCCTGTCCTTGTGGGTGGCCTGGGGACCTACGCGGAGAACATCACTAGGAAGTTCGTCGAGCTTGGTCACGACGTGGCCGTCTTCTCGCTCAACACGGGGGACCTCCCGACGAGGGAGATAATCAAGGGAGTGGAGGTCCATAGACCCCTCGTGACAGATGCGTCTCCTATCTTTCCCCTGCTCTCCAAGGATCTCGAAATGTGGGGAGTCAATCTCAGGTTCTTTAGCGACTTCTTCCTCTACAACATTCTCTCGGCCTCAAAGCTCGTAAACGATCTGGTCAAACAGCAGGGATACAAGTACGACCTGGTCTGCTACCACGACTGGCTGAACAGCATCGCCGGGATAGTTGCAAAGAGGGAGCTGAAGGTACCGACAGTGTTCCATGTCCACTCGACCGAGTGGGGGCGCACGGGGGACGGGTCTCAGATCGTCAAGGATCTGGAGAGGACAGCCGCATCAGATGCAACGGGGATAGTCACGGTAAGCCACGCCATGAAGGAGGATCTGACCCGCCATGGATGGCAGGAGAACAAGATACACGTCGTGTGGAACGGTGTGGATCCGAAAAAGTACGATCCCCGTAGATTCTCGCAAGAAGAGATATCCAGGCTCAGGGAGAGATACCAGATTGACTCGTCTACGAATATGATCTTGTTCATAGGCAGGCTGACCTGGGTGAAGGGGATAAGGAACCTTGTCTTGGCAATGCCCCAGGTTCTGAGCCAGTATCCGAACACCAAACTCGTAATCCTCGGCAGGGGGGAGGAGCAGAAGGACATCATGGAGCTTTCGGACCGGCTCGGAATATCCGACAAGGTTCACTACAGGTTCGAGTTCGTCCCGGAGACGGAGAGGATACTCCACTATGCAGCTTCAGATCTATGCGTCTTCCCATCTGTGTACGAGCCGTTCGGGATAGTCAGCCTGGAAGCCATGTCGATGGAGAAGCCACTCGTCGTGGGGGCCAACGGCGTGGTCGGATTCAGGGAGCAGGTCGTCCCGTCCGGGCCGCACCAGAACGGCATCCACGTCGACGGCAACAACCCAGTGGATATCGCATGGGGCATCGGCGAGGTCCTCAAGGACAGGGAGAGGGCAAGAACATGGGGACGAAACGGCAGGAAGAGGGTGCTTCAATACTTCACCTGGACGAAGGCCGCTGAGCAGACTCTGCAGCTCTACGGCGAACTCGCGGGCAAGTAGGCAGGGCCTGCCGAATCAACGCCGCAACGGCGGGGGAAGGAAGAACAGGATTGCCGGACATATGCCTTGGATTCGAGGTTCACCAGCCATATCGACTGAGAAGGGATTTGGATCTAGACTCGCTGAGAGGGATACCGAGTGAGGAGGTTGTCGATCACTACTTCGACCAGGGCTGGAACCGATCCATCCTGCGCCGGGTCTCCCAGAAGTGCTACCTGCCGGCGAACGGAATCATCCTCGGACTGATAGACTCGCTCGGAAGGTCTAGGAGGAGAGCAAGGTTCGTCTACAGCCTCTCCGGCGTCGTAGTCGAACAGATGGAGCACTGGTCCCCAGACGCTCTCGAGTCGTTCAGACAGCTGGCCGAAAGCAAGTGCGTAGAGTTTCTCGACCAGACGTACTTCCACTCGCTGGCCAGCCTCTTTCCCGGAGACAGGGGAGAGTTCGTAGAGCAGGTGAGGCTACACAGAGAGCTTATGGAGGAACTCTTCGGACAGAGTCCGAAGGTTTTCGAGAACACCGAGTTCATCTACAACGACAGCATAGGCCAGGTTCTCAAAGAGCTCGGCTACAAGGCCGTCTTCACCGAGGGTGCCCCCAGGGTGCTGGGGTGGCGCTCGCCGAACTATCTCTACAGGGCACAAGGCAGCGGGATCCTCATGCTCCTTCGGAACCACACCTTATCGGATGACGTGGCGTTCAGGTTCTCGGCACAGGACTGGCCTGAGTGGCCTCTCACCGCCGACCGCTATGCCGAGTGGCTGTCAAAGACCGAGGGCGACTGCATCAACATATTCATCGACTATGAGACCTTCGGCGAGCACCAGTGGAAGGAGACGGGCATATTCGAGTTCCTCAGAAGCCTGCCAGGCGAGATACTGGAGAGGGACAACCTCGCGCTGCGTACGGCGTCTCAGATCATCGCTAGGCACAGGCCCGTGGGCGAGATATCCGTCGGCGACTTCGACACCGTGTCTTGGGCCGACGTGAGGAGGGATACGAGCGCATGGCTCGGAAATGACATGCAGAGAACTGGCTTCAGGGCTCTGAGGGCAATCGCCCCGTTCCTCCAAAGGACGGGGGACCCCCTTCTTCTCAAGGCGTGGCGGTACCTCCAGATCAGCGATCACCTCTACTACATGTACACCGAGCCAGGCGCATCGGGAATCGTTCACGGGTACTTCAGCTCGCAGCCAGCCAACCAGGCCTTCCGATCCTTCCTCGCGGCTCTTTCGGATCTCTGGGAGAGGGTGGCCTCGAGTCTCGACGAGCCTCTCTGCGCCGCTGCCCGCATACTGAGGTTCGTTCCGCCGAAATACGCCTTCCACTTCCACGAGGACGGCCAGTACATCGATCTCTCGGCCCACTCGCTAGAGGAGTTCAGGGACGTCTTGAGGAGGACGAGCGACCTCTCCCTGCTCTTCCACAAGGCATGCGGCCACTTCGAGGACTGGATCAGACGAGTCATCGGGGACGATGTGTTGGCAGATTCGGTGTCCTCGGTCGGGGCGGGAAGCACTGCTGAACTCAGAGAGAAGCTGATAGCTCTGGTTTCAAGGAGGATAGAAGAGCTGCTCGACATGCAAGCCGCCTCAGATCGGTCCCGGCAGCTCCGGAAGTAATTGGAAAAGCCCTTTAAAGGGTCGGTGGCAAATAGTGGTG
>CAYWSC010000141.1:0-5328 GCA_964460695.1 Hadarchaeota archaeon (SeqCode) | reverse complement strand
CAAAAGCCCCGAAACGCTCATACGTAAGCTGGTACGGATCGTCGGGGCCGGTGGAAACCTGCTTCTCAACCTCGCGCCTGATGGATCCGGCGCCATTCCAGCGGAACAGGAGGCGATTTTTCGTCGCATCGGAGATTGGCTTAAACACAACGGTGCTTCAATCTACAGCACTCGTCCTGTGGCTTGTACGCCGTGGGGGTACATCGTCTCGTCGCCGCACTGCCTGTACATGCATGTGATCTCGCATGGGGGAGGCATCATCGAGATTTCAGGCCTCAACAAGAAAGTCTGCTCGGCGCGGCGGGGCGATGAGGAACTGGATGTTAGAAGGCAGGGGCAGCGCGTCTTGATCAAGCTGCCTCCTGGGCTCGTAGATCCGTTGGACACCGTTATCCGGCTGGATGTCGATGAAACGAAGCTAGGTCACTCCTGATAGCACCACTGAAAGAACTCCTCTAAAGTCCCGTGGAAGACAGCCCTCTTCAACCGCCCGTAGGTTCGCTGATCTCCAATACAGTAGTACAGGTAGACCTTTCCCTCGAACTCAACAAGATCTGGATCCGACGTGTTGATGCCTTCCCCCTTGCCTGGAGAGAGGATTGGATTGCGCGGCGAAGGAAACCAGGTTCGCAGGTCTTTGGAGCGCACCATGTAGGTCTCGAACCACCACCTAGGCGAGAGGTGTTCGAGGTAGAGCATGTAGTACCATCCATCGCTGTACCTTAAGCAGGGACAGGCGGCGTACCTATCGGGTCCGAACAGGGCACCAGGAATCTTGTCCCAGTTGACCAGATCGTTCGATCGAGCGAACTTCACGGTGAAGGGGACGTACCTAAGGTCATCAGTCTCGTAGGCCATGACGTAGCGGTCAGCATCCCTACAAACGGAGGTGTTGAAGATGTGTTCCCCGGGACCCTGTTCAAGCACCTTCCTTGAGGACCAGGTTGACAGGTCGGTGGATCTGAACAGAGTGACGTCGTTCCACGTCCCATCCTCCCAGCGCGATGCAAACACCCAGACTTGGCCACCCTCCACGACCAGCGAGGCTAGGCCATATCCGTAGGCGAACCGGGAGATCTGCCGCCCCGTCTTCACCTCTGTGATCTCTATGAAGTAGTCCCTCCGCTCTCCGCCGGTAGGCGGGCGTATGCACTCCATCAGCATCAGTGAGCCGTTGAAGACGAAAGGGGCGGACTCACAGGAATCCGATATATATCGGTCTTCCTTTATGAGGCGGCCGGTAGAACTGTCTGACGGGTCTGCCACGCCGCAGGGTTGAAGGATATGAATAAAACTCCTACCGGCTGCTTCCAATCTACAAGCGCTCCGTCGGCGGGTGGAGGCGGCTTAAAGGCCCGGCTTGGTGACGTTTACCCAGAGGTGCACCTCGCGGTATGCGTTCTCCATGCGATACCCCATTGCCTGGGAATCATACCTTCTGCCCCGCTCAGCCACAAGTGGAGGTGGCTGCCCCTTGTACAGGAGGAAAGCTAGTTTGTTCCTTCCCGCAACTGGAATGCTAAACGTGTAGTTCTTCTCCCACTGAGGCGTCCACTGCTCGTCGATCTTGATAGGCCTAGAGGGAAGGCTGACGTTGAACCTGTCCAGCAGAATTCCCCAAAAGTAGACCGTCGTGTTGGTCTCCTCGTTCCATGTCTGGTTGACGACCCACACCTCTACGAAGTACGTGAGGTTCTCATATTCGTGGTTCTGAATCCCGAGGATAACCATACCTGTCTGGTTAACGGTCAGATTGGTCGGGTACTCGTCGGCCATGCCGCCTGGGCCAAGAATGTAGAACTCGGTGAACCTCTCCCCTATCTTTGGCGTGGTGATTGCCCATATCAGCGCGCCGATGGCGACCACGACCGACACTCCGAGGGCGATGCTCAGGGCCCTGTCTAGGCGGCTCTCCCCTAGGGAACTCCATCCGACCTCGAACTCGATGACGTGTCTCCTTTCGGGCTCGAGCTTCCTCCACCTGTAGAGTCCGAAGAGGGCCGAACCGCCCACGAATATGAGCAGGGAGACCAGAATCGGCTGCAGCCTGATTCCCCAGGGGGTGTAGTTGAGGGCCAGACCGATCAGCGGGACGATTGCTATGCTCATGCCAAGCGAGAGAGCGATTCGCTCGATCGCCTCTATCCCGCTGTGTCTCCGGGGCTTCTCGGGAAACAGGGCGAATATGAAGACGTAGCCGGGCACCAAGAGCACGAAGGGCAGGCCGAGTGCAATCCTCGCCGGCCCGGTGACCCCTAGGTGGATGAGCACAGCTATGGAGGCCGATACGAGCAGGCAGAAGTATAGGTCGACAGGATGGTTCTCAAATCTGACCTTCAGGGATGTCTCCTCCCTCTTGATCCTAGCTTTCTCCGACTCTTGGGAACCGGCACGGCTGGGAATTAATGTTTCACGTCGCGAGTCTAGACACGGCGAGCTGGCCAGAGCGGCAGAAGGATACAGGGCCAAGGTAGATTTTTGAGGAAAGTCTCCCCGTATGCTCGGAAGGGTGGGACGGCTATCAATCGAGAAGGCAGTGGTCCAAGGAGGGGGCGATGACGCTTCAAGGCATCGGCAGGCTGAACATCCACCTATTCGAGCTTGTAAATGGGCTGGCCTGCAAGAACCCACTCCTTGATGATCTCATGGTCCTATTCGCCCGATACCTCATCTTAATCCTCCCGGGCTACCTGCTATACCTCTGGTTCTCGAACAGCCGAGGTATACGCCGAAGGAGGCTTTCGATCCTCGTGCTGCTCTCCTCCCTCCTGTCTCTCGGCATCGCAGTCGGGATAAGCTCGGCGTACTATCACCCCCGGCCCTTCGTCATGGGGATTGGCTCCCCCCTGCTCGGCCATGCACCTGACAGCTCCTTCCCCAGCGACCACGCTGCCGTTCTCTTCGCAGCGTCCTTCTCCCTCCTTCTGCTTCGCTCTCGTAGATCCGGAGTGGGCTTCTTCCTAGTGTCGTCTACCGTCGGCCTAGCAAGGGTGTTCGTCGGAATTCACTTCCCGGCGGATATCCTAGGAGGCCTCGGAGTCGGCCTCGGCGCCTCTCTAGCCATCTTCTTTCTGAGGGAGAAGCTCGACCCAATCGTCCGCTGGCTTGTCTGCCTTTACGAAAAGGTGGCCAAGAACTTGAAGAGGGCTTCGACGGCGAGACAAGCTGGACTCTAGAGATCCTAGAGGGGAGAATCGGAGAACAGACCGTCACTAGGTGCCCGGTGATGAAGGAGATCGTCTCCGGGGGATTGAGCGATTCGGCCGAAAGAGTCGAGAGGGCGACGTCTCTGCCGGGCTTGCAAAGAGATATCGCTTCGGAGAAACGGGAGCAGTCCTCTCGTACGAGGAGTTCCTCGAACGGCCGGTCATTCCCTTAGACGCCCAGCAAGCTCTTCGTGCAAAGAGACCTTCGAGAAGAACCCAGAGAAGTACACCAAGAAATCCTCTTGTGGCGGATAGACTTCCATACTGGAAGCCTCCTGCTAGGGGAGGCAAGCCTCGGGTCGCGGGTGAGCCACGAGCTGGAGTGAACCAGCGTGTGGTGACCAGCTCCGCGGCCCGAGATGCGGCCCTGGGCTATTCTTCACGTCACAGGATTGGGGTGGAAGAGGAGACTTGGCAACTCTCTGCTAACAGATGTCTGATCGCAGGTTGCCTACTGTGCCATAGCAGCCTGGGCCGCTTGCCGATCGGGGGCTGACCATCCGTCTCCGAGGTCAACCACCTCTCCCAAATTTCCAAGCATCGACCCTAGATCCTGGTGGGTGGTCCGCCCCGGACGGCCTTCCTGAAAGAGGAATAGGCACTTAGTGCCGACCTCTGCTGCCTTTTCAACACTCCTGCTCAGCAATCTGCAAAGCTCAGAGGTCTGATTAGGGGTCGACGGACCGGCGTCGACTATCAGCAGGTTTGGCCTCCTCAGGAGGCCCCTAGAGATCGCTGCAGCAAGCCCCGATTCGCCTCTCCTCCACCTAAGAATGTCGAGGGCCGATCCGTGTTTCGCCTTTTCGAGGAGGAGAGAGAGCTCGAAGTCCTTCTCGTGTGGAGTTTCCCCAGTTGTCTCGGGTAGCACTACGACTGCCTTGCCCCCAGATCTTAACACCTCCTTGACCTTGCTGAGCGCGTAGGCCGTCGTGATCTCTCTGGAGCCCCTTGCGAGAACAACGCCGTTCCGCAAATCTGGAAGGGGTTTCTTCCCACCGGCTTCCTCCGGGTACTGAATAACACGCTGTGTCTGAGGCACATTTGGAGGGGAGGAATCCGAGTTCTTGCCCTTCTCGGGATGGTCTCTCCACTCTTGAAGATACACCATTTTCTGCCTGCCGGACTTGGATCTACCGACAATTCCCCTCTTCTCGAGGTCGCTGAGAACCGAGCTCACCTTGGACTTGGATATGCCCGTGGATTTGACTATTTCCGATTGAGGCATCTTCCCCGTCTGCCGGAGTACATCGAGGATCATTTCTTCGTAACTACCTCCCTCATCGGTAGTGCCAGGGCCCCCTCCGTCGGAACGGCCCCTCCTGGTTATCGTCCACCAACCAGCGACCACTACCATAACTCCCGCAAACACACCGAGAAGGACCGCCGTCCAAGGGATCATCGACGCCTCTCTGAGAATAAGTCTAGGCTCCCCGGGTGCGAAGTTGAGCGGTCCTATCCACGTGAACTTCCCGTCCTCCTCTCTCTGCGGGGACGGTTCGAGCGTCTGGACACGGAGGCCCTTTGGAGCGACGACGATGAGAACTTCGTTCTGGGAAAGATAGTATCCACCCTCAAAGACATCTCCAACCCTCACCTCCTTACCGTTTGCGATTCCGAAGCCGACCCAGCGGAAGCTGTACCTGATCACCCCGTACTCCTTGTCCAACATCGAGAGCCTGAGGGCTACTGCGTCGAAGTCCTCTGCCCGCATCGATCGGCCGGTGATAGCCTCAGCCCTTGAAACGATTCTGCTCATCTTATCCCCAAAGGTCGAGAGGTACGAATCCTTCGAGGAGCTGAAGTTTGCCGCGTACTGATCGAAAGCCTCAACATCGGACGCGGTCGCCAACAGGAGACGGGTCTCAAGTGTCCAATCAGCGGAGCCGTCCCCATGGAGGTAGATCGTAATCGTGATTTCACCTGGCAGGTCCGTGACGTCCGCGAGGGATATCTGAAGCAGGCTCAGAAGCATGAGGGAGCATATCGTGTGTCTGCCCAACCGCGAGAGCGTCATCTGTTTTCCCGCCTATTATGCTCCAAGTCACGACACGAATAGTTCAAGTCGGGGGCGAGACAGCAGATTGGGAAACTCGCAATCGCCGTCCGCTAGCCGCGCCCGGCC
>CAYWSC010000140.1:0-5349 GCA_964460695.1 Hadarchaeota archaeon (SeqCode) | reverse complement strand
GGGAAAGGGTCAGGGAAGGGCTAAGACATTTGAAGTTTAGGCCAGCCTAGACACGGCGATTCGATGACGGATGAAGAGAAGAAGGCCCTTCCTCTCCTTTTCGACCTCGGTTCCGATGCTTCCAACCTTCGCCCCGGGTTTACCAGGGTTACTACCGAGACGGTCTACACAGCCATCAACGGCTTCGGCTGGATAAGTCCCAAAGGATTGTGGCAGCAGCACAAGAGGCACAGAGAATGGATCTACAACGAGGCGAGGGGAACAGAGCAACCGCCGCCGATCTATACGAACGAGATTACGGAGGACGCCATCCTCGGCGACCTTCCAGGCGTTTTCAGGGCAACGGTGCCTCCCGGTGAGTATGATGTTCACACAATCAGCGGGGTGAGCGACGGACCACAGAGCAGGGTCTTTGACTTCTTCATCCAAGTGAAAGGTCAGCGCCAACATGTAATCATCCCGGGCCCGCACCGCTTCGAACATCTTTCAATCCCCGTTGAGGCTGACGAGGGCTTCGTCGACATCGCCCTAGACCCGAGGAATTTTTGGGTGCTAAATGCAATTCTACTCATACCTCAGGTCGGCGGGGAAAGAACGCGCAGGATTCTGGACCGTCTCCTTGACGAGATCTACTTCCTTCCACCAGACGTCGCTGAGAAGTGGAAGGAGGAAGAAGAGCCCGAATACAGCCCTCCGAATCCAACCCAAGGACAGATTTCAAGAGGCTACATGGTTCACCACAGACACTACCTGGAAGTCGTGTACCCACATACAACACCCGGCCCGGAGGTCTCCCAACTGAAGATCTTTGCCTCGCTAGGGGAGTACGAGCCTGCCACCTTCTGCGTCTATCCACTCAAAGATCTGAGAGAATGCGAAATCTCGGTCTCGCAGCTTAGGGGACCCGGCATCATCCCCGCCTCGGAGATAGAGGTTCGAAAGGTCAGGTATGTCTATGCAAGGCCCAATTACAATGAATTCTTCTCGTATCACGTCGTTCCAGACATTCTCGATCGCTATGTCCCGGCTGACCTAAAGAGTGGAATAAACCACAGGTTCTGGCTTACCGTCCACGTTCCAGAGGACGCTGCTCCCGGTACGTACGAAGGCGAGGTTTCGATTCAACCTGCGAACGCCCCGAAAGCGACGATCTCCCTCCGGCTCGAGGTCCTTCCCATCCGGCTCGAGGAGGATCCAGACAGGATATACGCCATATACTACCACAACCCGCTGAGCTTGGCGAGGATATCCGAAGACCAGATCTCCAGAGAATACTGGAGGCGAAAAACTGTGCTTGAGTTGGAGGACATGGCCAGACACGGGACAAAGAACTTCACGACAAGCATCCCCACATCGGTATCTGTAGAAGGAGAGATCTCGTTTGACTTCGACGCGTTCCAGGAGGAGATGGATCTCAGGGACAAAATGGGCTTCGACTCGCCGATCGTCCTCTCCATCCCGACGGGAACACTGTACCGCAGGTACGTGGGTGAGCCGTATGGAAGCCACCTAAGGAATGTCCGCTACCCGCCTCGCGGGTTCTTCGACGAGATGACAGATCTTGTCCGCCGAATCGAGGAAGAAAGAGCCAAGAGGGGCTGGCCGGAATTCCTATACTACCCGGTGGACGAGCCCAGCACGGATCCAGAGGCCGTCAGGTTCATGGTCGGGGTCTTGAAGTCGATCAAAGTAGTCCCTAATGTCCGCACTTACGTAACGGCAGATCCCACCAAGCCCGAGTTTGAGCCCATGAAGCCATACGTCGATGTCTGGTGCACCCAGCCCTTTCTGCCAGACTACGAAACTGTCACACGGGATATGGAGACCGGAACGGTCGAGTACTGGTGCTACCCCAACCACGTCAACGGGGAGAACGACCACACACCCGTCCGTGGTGCGAGAATGACATACGGATTTGGGTTTTGGAGATCGGGGTTCAAAGCGCTAATCCCTTGGATCTACCAGGCGAACTTCGGCGATCCCTTCAACTATCTCGATGGACCATACATGGATTTCTTCAACAGAAGCGAACCGGACGGCACGCCAGTACCGGTGATCTTATGGGAGGCCTACAGGGAGGGCTACGATGACTACAGGTACATCTACACGTTGAAACGTATGATCGAGCGATGCAAGGGGGCTGGAGGACAGGCGGCTCAGCTTGCGAAAGAGGCCTCCGAACTCCTAAGGAGAATCTGGGACTCGATCAACGTCCAGCACAAGTACAAGTACGACGGAATGTGGAGTCCGGACACATTCGACCGGTACAGGCTCCAGATCGCCAAGGCAATTGTCTCGCTTCAGAGCCAAGTGCCGAAGTGACAGTCATCCACCTGGCACTGTTGGGCTCTGCGCTTCATCCACAGGTGAAAACCACTCCAGTGTGGGCATCTGAAAGGTTCTACTATACGGACAGCTCGACTACCGCAAGACACACAATGGTCGGTGTCATATCGGCGGCCCCGCCTCGCTGGTCGGACGCATCAAAAGGGCTTTGGACAACCTTGACGGAGTGTCTTTCTACCATCCGTCTTGGTCCTCGTAACCGCTTACCCACCGTTCCTAGCCAGCCGCGTTTAGGTCAGCCGCTTGTACATCGTCCTCTTATGTAGATACATTGCCGCAGAGATGAACAACAAGCAGAAAAGCAACAGCACGAGGACATCGATCCAGGGTGGGAAGTACGAGGACCCCTGAATTGACGCCCGCGCAAGATCGGCGAAATATGTCAGTGGGGAGAAAAACGAGATGAACCTGGCCCACCCCGGGAGCTCGGGCAGAGGTATGAAGACGCCGCTGATAAACACGATTGGAAACCGGATGACAGCGGCGATCATGTTTGCTGTCGCCGGCAGGTTCGTGGGTGGGACCGAGAAGATGTTCCCCAGGGCCGAGAAACACAGTGAGGCCAGCGCATAACCTGCGGCAAGTACCAATGGAGAACCTATCTTCACACCGAATGCCAAAGCCCCTAAGAGCGCAACTGAGGACACTGCTGCCCCGAAGGTGAGAGATGCGATGATATCCCCCAGGATGATGGTCTCTGGGAGGACGGGAGCAGACATAAGTCTTTCAAGGGTTCTGGCTTGTCCCTCCCATGGAAGGACAACAGGCGATATCGACGTTGCGGTGAAAAACAGAATAGTGCCAAGAAGGCCGGGTACGACCCATGATGGCGGGAGATCCCTGCCTATTACGAAGGAAAAATACAGGAACAGCGGAAACAGAACGCCGAAGATGACCACAGGGCCCTTGTAGTAGAAGATCTTGATGTCCTTCCACGCGATCACCAGACTACGCCTGAACTGACCCCAGATATCCATAGACTCACGCCTCCTCCTGTATGAGTGTCAAGAACGCCTCCTCAAGGGTTGGGGCCAGTGTGTTGAGCGAGACTATTCTCACCCCTCTCGACTTCGCAAGCTCCACCACGGCCATCGCGACATCGCCCGGCTTGCGGGTATAGATCCTATACCGCCCACCTGTCCTAGAGACCTCAATTACGTCTGGCAGAGAGGCGAGAGAGTCTTCGTCAACCTCCCCCGAAAAGACGACTTCAACCGACTTTCTGGAGCTGGTTGCCATCCTGAGTTTCTCTGGGGAGTCTACGGCGATTATCCGTCCTTTGTTTATGACTGCGACTCGGTCGCAGAGCTCGTTGGCCTCCGCCATGTCGTGAGTTGTGAGGAAAATGGTCTTGCCCTCGGATTTGAGCCTCCGAAGCATCTGCCTGACGAGGCGGGCGCTCTGGACGTCTAGGCCGGATGTCGGCTCGTCTAGGAAGATTACCTCGGGGTCGCTAACGAGGGCCATGGAGAGCACGAGTCTCTGTTTCATCCCTTTGGAGTAGCCCCTTGCAAGCTCGCCTCTCCGCTCATAGAGCCCCATTTCCCTGAGGAGTTCCTCTGAGCGGGACTCGGCGATCCTCTTTGGGACCCCGTAGAGCTTGGCCATCAGCATCAAGTTCTCCCATCCCGACAGGTCGATGTAGGCATTACACATCTCCGGGACCACACCTGTCATCTGCTTCGCCTCTAGGCTTCCAGCTCTGTAGCCGCAAACCGTGGCTCTCCCGGAATCTGGGCGGAGAACGCCGGTTAGCATTCTCACCGTAGTTGTCTTGCCGGCTCCATTGGGTCCTAGGAACCCGTACATCTCGCCCTGTCGAACGTCGAAGCTGATGCGGTCAAGCGCGACGACGTCACCGTACCGCTTTGTCAGCCCGTCAACTTCGATGGCACACTCGTCGTCACGTCCTTTCCCCAAATCCCTGCCCCTCCTCGTCTGGACATCCGTCTCGACATGATTCTTCGTCGATGGTCCTGTTCTCTACCAGCATTGCCTGTAGAAGCGCCCTGCACCTAGCCAGCGCAGCGCTATCCACGTAGTAGTGGACGCGTTGACCTCTCCTCTCCCCTCTCACAAGGCCTATTGACCTCAAGACCTTGAGGTGCTGTGAAACTGCTGACGGCGTCACCCCTAAGAAATTGGCCAATGCGTTCACGCAGAGAGAACTAGGCCGTCGTTGACTGCAGAGCCTCCTAAGCAGCCTCAGCCGTGTAGGGTCGCTCAGAGCGCCGAATGCCTGAGCGGCCTTCTCTACATCAAGCATCCTTTAAGCATCCGCTAAACTACTTAAAACTTCTTGCATCCGAGTCTTCTGGCGCATCTTCGCGCGCGCCTGCGAGACCCACACCAAGCTCACTCGATACAGCTCCTCGTCGAGATGTCCCGCCTGAACGACTGGGCAGCCCGCTTTATCCCCTCGCTCATTGTTGGGAGCACATGCGTGGTCGATATGAGGTCATCGACTGTTAGCCTGAACTTCACCGCCAAAACGGCCTCGTGAATCATCTCCGAAGCAACCGTAGACACGATGTGAGTGCCCACCACACTCAGGTCATGGGGGTCCATCACCATCTTCACCAGTCCGCGGGTGTCTCTGGAGAGCTGACCCCTAGGCAGGTTCTCCATCGAAATCGTTCGCTAGGCGCACGCCACTGTCTTCTCGGAGTACTCCTGGTCCGTACATCCAACTGATGCGACCTGCGGGCTGCAGCGTTCCCGGTTACCCTCGTGTTACTCTTCAGTTTCAAGGACGACCCAATCGTGTTCCGGCCTCTGACCATCCTGTAGACCGCGACCTTACTCTTCATTCAGACCAATGTGATATCCTGGCTTAGGTTCGGCCTCTCGAAGCTCCCGAAGCCGAGATGTGAGGACTCCACTCCTCCCCATGATTGGTGCCTCGAACCACTTCAAAGTTGCACTGCAAGTCTAACAACACCTTCCGGACTTCAGTCAGGCACCGCTCTGGGAAGCGTGGTCGTCCTCATCGAGGGCCGTTGA
>CAYWSC010000139.1:0-5407 GCA_964460695.1 Hadarchaeota archaeon (SeqCode) | reverse complement strand
ACGTCCACCGGAATCGCCTTCAGATACCCATCGGACTTGTTCTCGACAACAAGTTGATTCCCCTCGGCCCGGACGTGCACGACCCTATGTTTGGGGCAGAGAACGCGGTCCCAGTAGAGGACGATGTTGTGGTGGGTTGTGATCCAGCAGGTCGAACCCATCTCTTCTACCAAGAACCTGAGGAAATCCTTGAAGAACAGGGTGGACGGCGGGCCGAAGAAGGGGGTGTATATTCGGAGGTGAGGATGCCACAGCCATGTCAACTGCTGCCCCTTTGCCTCGGCTCGTCGGAGGGCCCTCTTTAGGCATCGGAGCTGGGTGAAGGTGAACGGATCGAATCGCCGGGTGTGGGCACCCGTCTCCACCACCCTTCGTCCATCTGGATGAAAAGGCATCGATACGCCCAGATCCGGGCGATAAGGGGCGACACGTCGTCCGAGCGCACTCGACCTCTCTACGGACTCTGATGCACCGAGCATCTCTACCTGGTCAAGGGCCCTGGGGTACAGGGGATGTGGCCTGTCTGTCGGCGCAGACCATGTTGTTGGCCGAACCCCAAAGAACGACTGGATCCATTGGTTGTTGACAGAAAGGTTGTCAACGATCTCGCTTTCAACGGTTTTCTCCTCCGGCGGCCTGGACTCCCATTCGAAGTGGTACTGGCCTGGAGAGACGTTCCTCCTCCATCCAGTCTCGGGTGAGGCATCGTACCCATACGGACTCCAGTAGTGATAGTACATGTGGCTGCCCACCTGGGCCAGCTGTTTTTTTGCGTCGTCGAGGGGATACTCTAGATCCTGACGAGCCTCGATCCTCTTCAGAAACCTAATCCACCTCTTGAAGCGGCGGAGAGAAACCTCCCCGTCGATCTTCTCTGGAAACCGGTTTCCCCAGTGGAGCCACTCCTCGAAGTTGAGGCAAAGCCTCGCCGATACGAAGAGGGAGGCGGGGATTCTGAAGGCCTTGGAGAGGCGCAGCGCCGGCTCGAGGGTCGTCTCATTGCTCAGATTGTCGAATCCATCTACATCTGCACGCCAGCAACACGCTGCAGGCATGCCGTACCTCCAACGCCTAACCCCGAAAGAGACAGGCCTTCGATCCTCCAGGGAGAATATGCTTCTGACGTACAGAACCTTTGAGGACTTGCAGCCCGCTCCGGCAGCGCTGACTACCAGCCGAGATGGTCGGTTTGAAACGCGGATGGGCCTGAGAGCCGCCTCAACCGAGAAAGTCCCGCCCGGCGGGAGGGAACCGATGAAGGTTTCCTCGCATTCTATCTTCCATAGGTCAGCTGGAGCCTGGACCGAGACCCTGACCTCTCTTGCTGCCTCCCCTCCTATGTTGTGCAGTATCAGCTTGATTGCGAAGGAGCGTCCTTCGGGCCTATCCCCCAGATCAAGGCTCCCGTCGCGCCTCCTGCCGAGCATCGGGGCCCTAACGTTAAGCACCAGGAGAGGCCCGAGGGGGCGGCCTGCATCCCAAAGCCGGCGTGCCTCAGCCCCCACCAGCAACGAGCCGTGGAGGGCCATGAGGGCAGCCGCTAGGGCGAGGATCGAGGCCAAGGATGATCCCAAGGAGAGGCCGAGGATGGATAGGGCCACTGCGATGAAGGAGAAAAGGGACGTCTCGGGGTAGACGAAGAACATGGTGGTAACGGTTCTCAGGGGCACCTCGAGGACTCGCCTCACCTTCTCCACACCGTCAGTCTCTTTATCCAAGCTGGAAGAGGAAGGAAGCGCTTTCGAAGTATCGACATGGGGGCGATCCCCCCGCCGAAACCTTTCTTCCACTTGTAGACCCCGTAGTGCTTGGACGAGCTGTCTGGAAACACCTCGCCCATGTTGTACTCCACGAACCCGTTTTTCGATCCCCACTCGATGATCTTCCAGTGAAGCATGTCGTTGGCCCGCAGCGGCTTTGCCCCCTCCGTGTAGCACGTGTACGGGCAGAAGATGCTTCTCGAGTGGCTGAGTACCAGGGCGGAGGCGACGGGCGATTCGCCAAAACTAGCTACGAAAACCCTCGCCATGCCCGCCGGGGCCAGCCAGTCCCACATCGTCCTCAGCCAGTCCCTGTCCATCGGGGAGAAGGACCTCCTCTCGGCGAAGTCGCTGTACATCTCGTAGAACAGGGACAGCCCTTCGTCTCCCGAGTCGAATGCGACCTCCACCCCCTGCCTCTCCGCATGCCTAACATTCCGCCGTTTGGGCGAGGCCATCCTTGACCAGGCGGCGGCTTCACCGCCTTGAAGGTCGACCAGGAAGATGCTGGCGTTCCTTACAAGCTCGAACTTGGAGTAGCCCGTAACCGCGGGTAAGACTTCCTGGTCGGAGAAGCAGTGCATGGTGCAGGCAGAGGCGAGGCTCCTCCGGGCCTTTTCCTCGAGTCCGTCCATCAACATCTTTGCAACGTCTTCTACCTTCTCGGCGGCATTGGGGAGCACAATCGGCCCACCGCCACTACTTCCCCCGACCTGCAATCTGGACAACGGCCTACGCCTGCCCACGGCTTGAAGGACGCCCAGAGGCACCCCGGTCTGCGAGTCCTTTACCATCAGCCTGATCACCCTTCTCCCGCCCGGCAGGCAGCGCATCGCCTCCCCGTACTGGTAGGATGAGCGGTACTCCCCCCGTCCGAGGAGTTGGAAGAACTCGGCCCACTCGTCCCTCGCCGGATGATCGTCAAGCTCAATCTGGGGAAGAGTCGAGCTTGGAATCCTTTGTTGCAACAATCTCATCCTCTACAATCTTTGAAACCTTGGGCTCAAGGAGGATCCAGCGCAGCTCTTCGAAGGCCTCCCGCAGGCTGAGTCTGGAAAGTGCGGCAAGTAGACGCCGATACTTCTGTCTAGGCCTAGTCCTGTCCAGCAGATACCTTCTCGCCAAGGTGATGTCTCGCGCAGAGAAGCTGTTGTACGAGACGACCGGGGATCTTCCAACGATCCGAGACAGGTCGCCGGAGAGCATCCAGCCCTCCCTCTCAGCCTCCCTGTAGAACCTCGTACCTGGATACGGGATTATGTGAGCGACGTTGACCCTCCTCGGTCTAAGCTCATCCAACAGCAGGGCGGTCTCGGCCACCGACCGCCAGGTCTCTCCGGGCAGCCCGACGAGGACATTGGCGGTAACGGGAACGGAGGCCCTTGAAAGGCTATGGAAGCCCCTCTTCATCTTCTCCAGATCCGTCCCCCTCTTCCCCCATCTGGAAAGGATGACCCTGTCTCCAGTCTCTAGGCCTAGCTGGGCATTGACGCAGCCGGCCTTCTTCATCCAAACGGCAAGCTCGTCGTCAACCAGATCCGCCCTCATCTCCGCCCTCCAAACCACATCCAGCCCGCGATCCACTATCTCCTTGCAGATCGCTAACGACCGGTCCGGGTCGAAGTTCCAAGTTGGGTCTCTGAACCATACGGCCTCGACCGAGTGCTTGTCGACTAGGATTTCGAGTTCATCGACCGTCCTCTCAGGGCTCATCGCCCTCCATTTTGGGCCGAACTCCACTATGTACGGGCAGTACCAGCAGGCAAAGGGGCAGCCCCTGCTGGACTGGATGGTGAAGAATCTCCTGCCTGGTGATGCCCTCTCCATCTCCACCTTCCCGTGGTCATAATACCTCTCCATGTCAAAGATCTCGTACAGGGGATAGGGGAGCGAGTCCAGGTCTTTGACTATTGGCGGGGGGCTTGTCGAAGAGACTTTTCCATTCTTCTCGACCATCACGCCGGGACAGCTGGACACGTCTTGGCCGTTCGAGACATGTTCACATAGCATCGGAACTACGGATTCAAGCTCGCCGGATATGACAAGATCGACGGGTCCTCCTAGAACCAGCTGAGGTTTGGTGGTGGAGAAGGCCCCCCAGGCTGCTATTAGCATGTCTGGGCAAGAAGACTTTACCGAGGCGAGGAGGTGGATGTCCTCCCTAAAGCTGGGCAGGCTCGGCCTCGCAAGGAGGAGGTCGTAGCCTCCAGAAGAGACGAACCTCACCACGGATGGAAGATCCATATCTCTGATCTGCGCGTCGAGCAGCGCGACCTCGTGGCCTGCCTTCCTTAGAAGAGAGGCCGTGATCCCCTCAAACAGGGGAGGCAGAACCACGGATTTTTCCAGGTCATGTCCATAGCGCCTCCGCCTCGATGGTGCCCCGGGAACGCCGAAGCCGCCTGCGAAGTCCCTCTCGACGTTCTTCCTTGGAGGGCTGGGTATGTTGAGGAGTAGTACCTTCAACCTCGATTCTCCCACGTCCTCAGAAACCCCCTTTGAATCCGCGAAGCCTCTTCGAAACCATCCTCAGGTAGAACCTTGGATTCAACCAGGGGTTTGATCCGAACTCAGATGACCACTCGATTCTCCTAACTTCGTTATTAAACCTTTGCAGATTCTCCTTGACCTCCTTCAGCGATCGGAACTCCGTGCCTATCTGCCCGCTCGCCCGAAGAACCCGGGGAAACTCCTTCCACGATGAGATGGGTTCGAACTTGCCCTCTTCTATCCCCATGCTGTACAGGCTGGTTCCCGGGTAGGGCACGGAGAGCGAGGCCCTCGCGAACGTCACCTTTGGCAGCTTGGACAGTCGCCTCGCGAAGTCTAGGGTCTGGGCAATGCTTTCCCTGCCCTCGCCGGGAAGTCCAAAGATCAGGTTGTTGCTGGCATGGATACCGACCTGCGAGGTCTGACGGATGACCTCTTCTGCCTGGTAGACGTCCTGCTTCTTCCCGATTAGGTCCAGAACCCTCTGGCTCGCCGACTCTAGACCGAAGTTGAGCTGATAGCATCCCGACTGCCTCATCAACTCTAGGAGATCCCTATCCATAGAGTCGTATCTAGTCTCCGCACTCCACGCTATCCGTATGTCCCTGTCAAGGATCCCCTCACAGATCCTCACAGTCCTCTTTCTGTCTATCGAGAACTCGGGGTCCTGGAAGCGAATGACGCCAACTCCGTACTTCTTGACCAGCAGCTCGATCTCGTCAACCACGCTTTCAGGCGACCTGGACCGGAATCCCCTTCTGTGCACATAGAGGGCGCAGAACCCGCAGGAAAAGGGGCATCCCCTCGAGCTCAGGATGAAGGCCGAGCGTCCAGGAAAGCTGTACAGGTCAGACTTGAAGTACCCGTACCGCTGGTATGGGTCCAGAGGCATGAGGTCGTAGGCGGGGAAGGGAAGCTCGTCGAGGTTGCTGCGGGGCCTCGCCGGTCCGTAGAGCCTCAGCCCCTTTCCGTCTCGCGCAACTGTCCCAGGTATGTCGAGGAGGTCTCCTCCGTCAAGAGACGACATCACCGCCTCGGCGACAGGACCTTCAGGCTCCCCTAGAACGCCTAGGTCGGATGATGAGACCTCCATCATCGACGCCTCTGGAAAGACCTCGATGTGCGGGCCGATGATTATGATCTTCGCGTCCGGAGTG
>CAYWSC010000138.1:0-5453 GCA_964460695.1 Hadarchaeota archaeon (SeqCode) | reverse complement strand
GTGGAGCTTGCGCTTCTGAGGCTGGCCTGCGAAGTTCGACATCGCCTCCCTCGCCCTGTCTGGATCGCACTCCTCCTTCGTCTCTACAAAGACGCATTCAGTGTGGCCGTCAAGTACGGGAACCCTGTTGCACGACACGTCGAGACGGAAGCTGGCGGGCTTAAATTCTCCGTCTTTCAACCCACCCAAGATCTTCCTCGCCTCGTACTGGACCTTCTCCTCCTCGCCACCTATGTAGGGAATCACGTTGTCTATGATCTGCATCCCCGAGACTGCAGCAGAACCTCTGTACCCAGCGCCGGATACCGCCTGCATGCTCACCATTCTGACTTCTTCCAGACCGAATTCGTCCATGATGGCCTTGAGGGGCAGCACAAGCCCAGTGGTGGTGCAGTTAGCGTTGGTGACTATGAATCCCTTCCAGCCCCTCTCCCGGCGCTGCTTCTCCAAGATTTCCAGATGGTCGGGATTTATTTCGGGAATAAGTATGGCCACATCTGGCTCTCTCCTGAAGGCCCCGGCGTTGGTGAAGACGGGAAACGCCTGAGCGAACTCGGGCTCGACCTGGGCAGCGACGCTTGCCGGCAGCGCAGAGAAGATCACATCTACCTTCCCAGACGACTCTACTCCCTCGACCGTGGCGGTGCAGACCTCGATCTCTTTGAGCTCGGGCTTGATCTCGGTCTCTAGAACCCATTCGACAGCCTCCCCGAACCTCTTCCCCGCGCTTCGTTCGGAGGCTGCTAGTGCCTCTATCTTGAACTCCGGGTGATCCTGCAGCTGTTGGATGAACCGCTGACCTACCATTCCGGTTGCTCCGAGGACTGCTGCCCGTAGCACCACAACACCTCTCGCCGGGGGAACAGATTTCACATTGATATCTTTTTTCGATGCCAGATGAACCTCGGGGAACTCGCGCGTCTACTCGAAAAGGTCTCGTCAGCCCCTGTAATAGAGAAGAGAGAGCTCCTCGACTCTCTTTTCTCGAGCGTCCCGGTCGAGATCCTCCCAGAGGTGTCGGCGATTCTCGTCGGGGAGGGAGCTGCTGGAAGATCCCAGATCGTCAACAAGACTGTCATCGAGATGGTTCTCTCCCAGCTTTGCGGGACGAGCTCTAAACAGCTGAGGGCACAACTCCGAACCAGCGGAGATCTGGCAGAGACGGCGTATGCCCTCTTCAAAAAGGCGAAACAGACAGCGCTGTTTGAAACACGCGGAAATCCACTCCGAGCGGTCGAAGTGTTTGAAGAGTTGCGAGCCCTTCGCGTGCAGAAAAACGACAGCAGGACCCTTACAATGCGGCTCAAGAAGTTGTTGGCGCAGGCGGAGCCGTGTGAGGCAAGGCTGATCGTCCGAGCCTTGATCCCTTCGGGGAGGCCACACGCTCCGAGGCCTCTAGTCGTATCCCTCCTTTCAAAGAGGCTGGGCCTCGATGAAAAGGAGGTGGAATCCACACTGGATCGTGAAGGAGTTCGAGACGGGGTCGCCAGCCTGCTTGCAGCGGACTCTACCTAGCACCCCTCAGGCAGTCGTCGGGCGACTTGGCAATTGCGAAGAAAGCTGGAAGCACTGCCCCGAGGAAGGCTATGCCAAGGCCAAAAGCAAGCCCAAGAATGAACTTGCCTGGCCCGATTGCGCCGACGAGGCTTAGCTCAGGGTTTATTCCGCCGAACTTCGTCACCAGGCTGATGGCCATAGCTATGATGTAGCCAATTATGCCTCCTATTCCGCCAATCGCGAGGCCCTCGAATGCAAAGATCATGATCGCCGTCGTCGTCTCGGCACCGAGAGCCCGCATAGTGCCGACCTCTCTGAGCCGCTCATAGATCGACATCTGCATCATGTTGAGGAAGATCAGCAAAGCTACAAGGCCTGCAACCAGGGGCAGCTCCCACTGAAGGATGTTTATCACAGCGACGACCCCTTTGATCGGGGGTATGAGGACGAAGACGTTGTAGATGGGATAGTACCTGGACAGCTCGCCGTTAACCTTCCCGAAGTCTGTAACCTTGGGGATCCTGACGTACATGAAGCTTGACCATCTCTCCTTCTCCATCCCCTTCAACTTCCAAGCGTCCGACAGAGATATCAGCGCCCTGTCCGTAGCCCTTATGACGCCGCAGACCTGCAGCTGTACTCCCTGGGACGGCGGGACATGTCCCGGTCCGACGTATAGGGTGTATTCGCCCGTCTTCTTGGCGCCCTCCAAGTCGTAGAAGACGGTCAGATTCGACCCTACCCACTTCTCCTGGGCTGGGTCGTAGTAGAGGGTCAGGTTGTACCTATCCATCCAGAACTGAGGAACCGCTATCCCTCCACCCAACGGAGGCGGATAGGTGCCCCACTTTCCGGTCTCGTCGCACTTGTCGCTTTCCGGGCCTTCCGCATAGGGACAGTCGACCAGGGCGAGATCGGGAGTTGAGTTTAGAAAGATGCTGATATAGGCCGAATCCATGCCGGTAAGCTCGACGTACATGTCCCCGCCGGGAATCGTCACCGTCTGGTACTCTCCGGGTGGGGTGTACTGTATCTTTCCAAAGCTCAGGACAACCTCCCTAGCAACCTTTCCACCGACCTTGTCAGCCGCCAAGAACGCTTTCTCGTAGAGCCCGTTGTCAATCCTAGCTACGTCTCTAGGTATGGTGACCTTAGGGCTGGGCTTTCCGTCAGGATATATGTCCTTGTCGAAGAATCCGAGATGAAACGCCCTCTTCTCCCACTCGGCCTGGGCCTGCTCGGTGTCTCCCGTCACCTGAAGCCCTATAGAGAAGTTGACCTGCTGGATGAAGTTTGCGCAGACGATGCTCATAACAATGGCTAGCAGAATCGTCCGGAGCTTACGTCTCTGTAGATTTCTTATAGCTAGGTTAAGGGAGTCCAAGGAAGCTCAGAGGCACCCGCACCAACAATTCCCTTATAAATGTTTACAAACAGTCGTAAAGCGATCTCTACATGCAAAACACTTTTGGAATTATAATAAACAAAGCGCATGGTTCTGGACCAGAAGAAATCGAAGATCAGTGTGCAGTTTCCCGAACCGGCGGGCCTTCTGGCAAGATCTTAAAGCCCAGCCGATGCGAATATTGCCGTGGAACTCGGCAGCCATCCTAGTGAGACTAGGCGGAGATACGACGAGACAGCCGATCTGTACGACCAACGCTACTCCGAGATTCAGAGACAGAAGTACGCCATCCTCCTGTCCATGCTCCAACCCAGGGAGGGCGAGAGCGTCCTGGACTGGGGCTGTGGCACTGGACTGGCTCGGTCGCACCTAGAGGCGACTGGCGTCCGGTATTTCGGAATCGACTTCTCCCTGGGAATGCTGTCCGTCCACAGGAGGAGGGGGCGGTCGAAGTTGGTTCTTGGCGATTGCGCCAGACTACCTTTCTGCGACGGCATCTTCGATGGGATATTCGGCGCCACCGTCCTCCAGAACATCCCTGACCACTCTAAGGCTTTCCGCGAGATACGCCGCGTCCTCAAGCCCGGTGGCAGAGCCGTGCTTAGTATCCTCGCCAAGGCCAAGCTTAATCACGAGGCAGTTCGAGCCGCCGGCCTCGAGGTAACCTCCGTGTCCGAATGCGGAGAAGACATTGCTGTCTGCTTGTTAAGAACTCGGTAACCTTTTTGAAACTCCTAAGACAAGCGGCGCCATGACTCCACAGACCGAGCGAACTTTTGAGTTGGACTCAAAGTATCACGCACCTCTCTATCGCAGGCTCAAGATCTGCCTTGTGAAGGGAAGTGGGACCCGGGTCTGGGACTCCGAGGGAAGGGAGTATCTCGACTGCGTCGCCGGCATTGCAGTAAACAACGTTGGCCATTGCCACCCAAAAGTGGTAGAGGCGATACGACGCCAAGCCGGGAAGCTCATGCACTGCTCGAACCTATTCTATATAGAGCCTCAGGCCCGCCTAGCGGAGAAACTCGTGGAAATGCTACCCCGCGAAATTGAGAAGGTCTTTTTCTGCAACAGCGGAACTGAGGCAGTCGAGGCGGCACTCAAGCTCGCCAGAAAGGCCTCGGGCAAGCCCGGCATCATCGCCATGGAGGGATCTTTCCATGGAAGGACCTTTGGATCGCTCTCGGTGACCGGCCAGGAAAAGTACCGTCTCAGCTTCGAACCGCTGGTTCCGGGAGTCAAGTTTGTCAAGTTCGGCGACCTGCAAAGCCTTGCCGACGCCCTCGACGATACCATCGGCGCAGTGATCCTGGAGCCCATTCAAGGCGAGGGGGGAATCGTTGTCCCGCCAGAGGGCTACTTGCGGTCTGTCAGGGAGTTCTGCGACGAGAATGGCCTCCTGCTGATATTCGACGAGATCCAAACCGGCATGGGCAGGACAGGGGCGTTCCTGGCTTCCCAGAGGATCGGGGTAGTTCCCGACATCGTATGCATGGCAAAGGGACTCGGCGGCGGCTTTCCGATAGGTGTCATGGCGGCGAGAGGCGAGGTCATGGACTCCTTTCAACCTGGAGATCACGCGTCGACCTTCGGGGGGAATCCGCTTGCCTGCGCGGCTGCCCTTGCGGCACTAGAGGTCCTTGAAGAAGAGAGACTTGTCGAGAAGGCCAGACAGACGGGCAAGTGGGCGATACAAAAGATGGAGAGGATCAAATTGACCCATCCGTCACAGGTCACGGACGTTCGAGGCCTAGGACTCATGCTCGGGCTTCAAATGGCCTCAGAGAGAATTGCGCAAGAAGTCTTCGATCAATGCCTGAGGGAGAGAATACTCGTGAACCGAACCGCCGGGACAGTGATAAGGCTGGTTCCGCCTCTATCTATCTCCAGAGGCGAGCTTTCCAGGGCGTTTTCGTGCATAGAGCGGGCCCTCTCCTCGACCTGTTGAGCTGCGTCAACACATCTAAATACGATGAGGGCTGTTTTTCTTCGGGGAGCCCATGGAAAAGGAGCCCGAAGAGGTTATAGGCCTGAACGCCGTCCCCGTGAGCTGGATAAACACGGTCAAGATGCGGGGAGAGGACATCGAGAAGCTAGAGATAATGCCTGGTGGCATAATTCAAATCATAGCGAAGAGGGGCACCCTCCTGGTGAAGGCTGTCGAGGACGACTACCTCCCCAAGAATGCCATAGGAATAGACGCTAGGACCATGAAGCTGTTCGGGATCCGGAGAGCCGAGGAGGTCTCCGTCGCTAGCTACAAGGGACCGCCTCTCGAAGAAGAAGAGGAGGAGTAGACCGGAACGATCTCCCAGGCCCAGTCGAGGCACGAGCTAGAGCCCAAGGTAGTGCGACTTCCGATCCATCCCCTACTCCTACCTTTCTCGCACAGGATCTCCTGGCTCGTCTCGCATCTCTTCTACTTCCCACTCCTCTGTCTCGGCTCCATCCTCTCCCTTCTCTATGGCCGCCCCCTCGTAGTCGCGTTGAGACCGAGAGAAGGGGCGCATGGCTACGTATGTAGCGACAGCATAAGGACAAATTCCCTTCC
>CAYWSC010000137.1:0-5478 GCA_964460695.1 Hadarchaeota archaeon (SeqCode) | reverse complement strand
CGGCGACCAACCTTCTCCTCATCCGCAACACCTCAACCTTCATCAACCATACATCTCGTAGACTTCTGGAACGTCGGATCATCCCTCCAATACTACGTCATGAAAATGCCGTTGTCATTGACGACGACATCTGCTTGTTGCTGTTGGCCGTGGCTCCGCCAGAGACATTCATATCTACCGCTGTGAGGACCACGTCTGTCAAGTTCTGAGCAGCGGCAACCGAGCCTGCCAGACCAAGAGAGTTCAACAGCAGCGAGAATAGGACGAGTCCTGTCGCCGCCCTTGCAGGATACACGCTTCCACCGAGTGACAACCCAGGCGAAGTTGGTAAAAATGTTTTATCGCCGTGGTACTCCTCAACACCCTTGTATGTGTCTCAGCCAACATGGGAGAAATGTAAGACCTAGGATTCCTTGGACTTCAAATCTTAAAGCAGCGATAACTTGCCTGACCATATGAGACGGCTCGCAGTCGTCCTCCTAGTCTTCATCGGCATCGGCGTGTCCTTGGTTACAGTTTCGAGGAATCCCATCCAGCAGACTGGAAATTCCCTAGGTCTACAAACGTCCGATATGGAGGGATGCCAGAACGAGTCTGAAACTTCGTCTGAAACTTCGCAGGAGAATGGGCTCCTCCCCACAAGAGGGAACGATACGGAGGAGGATTTTCAGTCGCATGTGGGAAGCCCTGACTCTTTGATAGATGTTGTCGAGAATGATACGGAGGGGGAGCCAGAGAAGCAGACCTCTTCCGACAACCAGGCCGAGAACGAGGAAAGGCAGGTCAGTCTCTACGCCTATGCGTGGAATGATCTCCCCACTTGGGATCTAATCGATTCTTGGGCGGCCAATCTGTCGAGGTCCTACCCAGAGGTCCTGAAAGGAGTGTCCCCGAGGCTTGTCTGGGGAGAGAGACGGGAGGAGGCTAGGAACATAATTCAGGAGAACTTGGAGTCGCGTAGAATCGGAACGAACGTCTGGGACATCAACTTGATGAGTTTCTCGTATAGGGAAGGAAGGTTCTGGCCGCCTGTGCCCGAGGATGACTACGGGAGGGCTATGGATGAAGTGCTCCGCGTCTTGGCTGCCAATGGCGTGATAGCTAAGCGAAGCGGGTTCGCCGTCCACCTTGCCCTCGGCTTCCTCCCAGAACATCCCTTCACAAGTAAAGCCGAGTTGGTCGATGCCCTAGAACAGTGGTGCGAAATCGTGGAAACCACCGCGTCGATTGCGGAGAGATACAAGTTCGAGTACCTAGCTCCCTGCAGCGAGCTCGACCACGTTATCCGATTTGAAAGCGATCTCCGTCTAAGCGAAGATGAGGTAAGAGAACTGTACAACTCGTACTCCGTTCGATACAGGAACATAGCGAAAAAACTATTCTCTGGAAAAATCGAGGCCAAGCTTGGAGACGTCTTTCCCGGGATAAGTGAGACCATCAAGGCCTACGACTTCTCTGGAGCGGATCTAGTTGGCTTCGCAACGGGCAGCCCCGTCAATAGAGATCCAGAAAGCTTCAGAGAAGACCTGACCTCACAGATCGAAACTATGCGTGAGGTGGCGAGGGTCTCGGGGCTAGATTGGTACGTTTCGGAGGTGTGGATCTTCGGTCAGGGTGAGGCGGACTCGGAAGGGCTGGGCAGGCAGGCACAGCTCTACCAGGTTTTCTGTGACGCCATCAGAGATACGGAATGCGAAGGTGTCAACATCAGGTTCTGGAACCTAAGGGAGGAGGGACTTTGGTCGGACATCATGGACACGCCGTCCGAGGATGTGGTGGCTACCTTGTTCTCTAGCTGGACCTCTTGAAAGGTCAGGGCAGTCGTTCCAAACCATTGCTGAGAATCTTAATATCGCCATGCGATGAATCGGTGTCATGGGCGCGGACCCTGTCATCGAGCTTGCATCCAGGGAAGAGATACCCGAGATCGTCGAAATGCTGAAAGAGTGTGGAGAAAGGATATCGCCGGGGCTCAGAGATGAGTTGTCCCGCAGCACCGTTCTCGTGGCCAAGGTTGGGGGAAGAATAGTTGGAACGAGGTCCTACACCAAGACCAGAGGAAGGTTCTATCACGTGCACACACTCTTCGTTAGGCCGGAGTACAGGAGAAGGGGACTTGGAGAGATGCTTTGCAGGGAGGCTCAGCGCCTAATGTACAAAGAAGGAGCCGAGGGGTACTTTGGCGAGGCTCGGAGTGAGAAGATGGCCCAGTATTATGTTCGCACCCTTGGTGTGAGGATCCACCGGCTCAGCTTTAGGGGCTGGAGAAGCGGGGCAGTTCCATACTTCAAGACGTTTACTCAAGCCGGACTTTTCGATTCGCTTGCCCTTGCGGCGCGGAGGTTCCTGCTCTACTGGATGAAGAAGAGATTGGTAGGCAGATTCGCCGAGGCTGTTGCAAGAAGGATCGAGGTGCGCTGATCCTCCTGAGAACGTGTTTCGTCACAGCCCCAGCATCTCCCTAGCTTCTGACGGGGTGGCTATGTCTCTTCCGAGCTCCCTTGCGATCCTTACCACCCTCTCAACGAGATCTCCATTGGTCGCAAGCCTCTTTCTCTCTATGTCGTAGTGGATGCTATCCTCGATCCCGACCCTTACACCCCCTCCCATGGCGATAGACAACATGGTGATCGGGAGCTGGAAGCGTCCTACACCACAAGCTGACCACACTGCACCTTCAGGCAGACTTTCCACGATATGGCTCAGGCTGCCAGCATTCGCCCTAGCGCTGCCGAGGGACCCTAGTATTATGTTGAAGTACGGGGGCGTGTCGTTGGGAAGAACCCCCCTCTCGGAGGAGGTATATCCCGTAGTTGACCATTCCGGCCTCGAAAATCTCAAGCTCCGGCTTTATCCCCCTTTCGGTCATTCGCTTCGCCAGGAAGGCTATCGATTCTGGCGGATTCGGACTGATCGACTTTGGGAAGTTGAAGGACCCAAGGGTGAGGCTCGCCATGTCAGGGCGAAGACCCCCTTTGAGGGAGAGAACCTCCGCCCTTAGCTCTGGATCTTGAAAGACTCTTCCACTGGTGCTGGCGCAGATGATCAGGTCTGGCCGCTCGCTACGTATCCTGGAGATGATATCTGCGTATACGTCCTTCCTATAGGTGGGTTCTCCGTTGTGGTCTCTGGCATGGACATGGACTATACATGCACCTAGGTCTGTGCACGTTACCGCGTCTCTGGCTATCTCGTCGGGGGTAATTGGAACGTTTGGAGTATCCTCCTTGGCTGGTACAATTCCCGTTATTGCCGCGTTGATAATCAGCTTCGGATACGGCTTGAGAGGGTGGTCCAGCAGTCTGTCCTCCACGGCACCTGTTTGTCCCTAAGCTAGAAAAGCAAGTGACCAAATGGCTATCGAATAGTTCTAAATGGTCTTTGCTCCGGACACTCCGTTCGGGAAGACGTACACTAGGCCAGGCTGGCCGACCCGACGAGGCTGTGGACTTCAAGCGTACCCACGAGGCGTCGGGCGGTAGCTTCCCCTTGCCCCATTTTCTGCAAAGACGATCAAAGTGTTCGGGGCCTGGGCGCTGAACGCCTTTCAGGATAGAATGCGGCATGGCTCTTCAGAATCGTCGTCGAAGCCGACGGTCTGCCTCTGCTCGAGAGCCATAGCGGTCGCGAGCAGTGCAACCGACAGGAGGAATAGCAGGGCGAGCCTCCGATGACTCATTGGCATCGCGTCCTACTCTGCCCTTTCTGTTTTTCTAGAGCCTGCGACTACGCGCCAGCTGTGCCAAGCATCCCAAACCCGGAGAAGGCAGAGGTGAAGGTGGAAAGGCTCTGTGAATATGAGGTTTCGCCTGCAATCCTCGTGGTTTTTCAAGTTCATATGCTTGAAAGGCTGTGCCGTCGAGCTGTGTGAGGCGGGCGGCTCGCGGTGGTCGCGCTGGCAGCGGATATTTTCTTCGTACCGGCTACGTTCTTCGTGGTGACCCAGATGCAGAAGCACATTGTTTGAGAATACTCGTCTCCGCACCTTTCCGGTTGAAATACATGTGAGAATAGTCTGTTGGCCTCTAGAGGCTCTATAGAGCAGAATCCACTATCCTCTTCAACGTCTCTCGATCCCAGTCGGGGTGACGGCGAATGCACTCCTCAAGAGGGTCGGGCGGGCGGCTTTCTTTCTCTCTCGCCCCCAGCGAGAGGATCCACAAGACGATGGAAATGGCTCCATCGACGAGTCTGAGTAGAAGTTGGCGCAACGGCCTGCTCACGACGAATAGGATCGCCGTCACCATCGTCCACACAACCACGAGTCGCTGGTAGTCTGGCTGCCTCCTGATAACAACGGTGAAGAACTCCACAGGGTTCGCTAGGGTTCTGTGCTCCTCGTCTATGTAGATTCGGGTTATCTCTCTACCGGTCATCCTCCTTATCAGGTTCTCGTAGAGTTGTTTGTTTCCCTTCTCCTTGATCATATTGTTGAGGAAGATGCTGGGATCGGATAGGAGGATAATCTCGCCCTCTCCATAGGGAATATCAACCAGTACTGGGAAGGGTCCCCTTGTCTCTTCTCCTATCTGCCACTCGCCGTCCCCGTTCTTGTCTAGCCAACTCATCTCGCTGGTCTTCGCCAGAACGACCGCCCCGTTCGGGAGCCGCCCAACTATTCCGGCTGGATGGTTGAGTACGAAAGATGAGATATTCTCGGTCAAGCCGTTGCGAGTGGCCAAGGAATAGCAGGTCACTATTGACGAGTCCTTGTCAAAACACAGGTCGGCTATTGGGTATTGTGAGAACCTGAGGTCGAGCCCCATTCCTTTTAAGAGGGAGTTTCCCTCGTCGAAGTCGTTGGCTAGGATCACAGTGCCGCCGTTCTTGGCAAACTGTTCGACGTACCTAGAGTCACCCTCCAGAAATGGACGCGTCGGTCCTATGACTACGAGGGCCGTATTGGCATCGTCGGGCCTATTCCTAATGGTGCGGAACGGTGTGTGGAGGGGATACACTTGCTTTCCGCTTTGATACAGCCTGATGGCGAACTCCGAGCAACCGTTCCACCCTCTATTGTAAATCGAGAGGTCGGAAGTACTTCTCAGGACGGGCATCGTCGCAGGGAGGAGGAAGGCTGATGCTGCACAGAGATATACGGCCAAGTAGAGTATCGTCCTCCTCAAGTTCCGCGCACTGTACAGGCGGGCCATCTACCTTTCCCTCTCCATGATGATCGAGTGCAGCAGCTCGACGGCATGGACGAACTGCTCCTCATCCGCGCCGGTGGATTCCTCTCCCGAGTATGCGGCCTTCTCGTAGATTCGGGTGAGGCTTCTTGCGGCCGTCGCGCCTTGGGGAGGCAGTCCTCTCGACAGCAGACTAGAGAGGATCTCCGTGTGTGTCATCGAGGTGGGGTCGAATGAGTAGGTCCGTGCTAGAAAGTCAAGCATCCAGGCGTAGAGACGCAGTATGAGTTCCCTTCCTTTCAGTTCGGGGGGCAAGTTGTCAAGTATCGATCTCCTCGTAGCCGTCTCC
>CAYWSC010000136.1:0-5509 GCA_964460695.1 Hadarchaeota archaeon (SeqCode) | reverse complement strand
TGGCCGGCGTTGCAGAGGCCTATGTACACGAGGACGCTGCCAAAACACAAGAGCTTATACGCGCCTCTCTTCACAGGGATGTGGCTGTTCTCATCATAACCGAGAGGGCTGCCGAGGACGTCAGGGCGCTTGTAGACCGGCTTAGGAGCAGGAAGGGAATAGTCAAGCCGGTCATAGTCGAGATCCCGGACAGGAAGGGCCCCCTTGGGAAGGAGGATCTGCTGAGGAAGATGATTCGGAGGATAGTTGGAACCGAGGTTACTTTGGAGGAGAAATGATGATAGAGGGAACGATCCAGAGCGTCGCTGGGCCCGTCGTAAGGGCCAAGGGCCTCGGAGGAGCGAAGATGTACGACCTAGCCCTAGTGGGCGAAGAGAAGCTCATTGGAGAGATAATACGCCTATCCGGAGACAGGGGGGTTGTTCAGGTCTACGAGGAGACCACGGGCCTGAGGCCGGGGGACAAGGTTGTCTGCACCGAGGAGCCCCTCTCCGTGGAACTGGGCCCCGGCCTTATAGGCAACATATACGACGGCGTTCAGAGGCCCCTCGAGGCCATAAGGGCGCAGGTAGGCGACTTCATAACTAGGGGAGTATCGGCCGATCCTATCGACAGGAAGAAGAAGTGGAAATTCAAGCCCTCGGTCGAGAAGGGAGACGAGGTTAAGCAGGGACAACCAGTGGGCTCCGTCAAGGAGTCTAGGATAGTTGATCACGTCATAATGGCTCCCGTTGGAGTCGAGGGGAAGGTAAGAGAGGTCAAGCCGGCTGGAGAGTACACCGTCGACGAGCCCGTCGTCATACTTGAAGACGGGACCGAGATAAAGATGGTGCAGAGGTGGCCTGTGCGCCGCCCGAGACCGATTCAGAAAAAGCTCGACCCCACTGTTCCGCTGATCACCGGGCAGAGGATATTCGACACCTTCTTCCCCATTGCTAAGGGGGGAACCGCGGCCATCCCCGGAGGTTTTGGCACGGGGAAGACTGTTTCTCAGCATCAGCTGGCCAAGTGGAGCGATGCCGACATCGTTGTCTACGTTGGGTGCGGCGAGCGGGGCAACGAGATGGCCGAGGTTCTGAAGGACTTTCCACAGCTGGAGGATCCTAGGCACAAGGTCCCCCTTATGGAGAGAACGGTCCTCATAGCCAACACGTCTAACATGCCGGTCGCGGCACGGGAAGCATCGGTGTATACGGGTGTCACCATTGCCGAGTACTTCAGGGACATGGGATACGGCGTCGCACTCATGGCCGACTCCACCTCTAGGTGGGCAGAAGCCATGAGGGAGATCTCGGGAAGACTCGAGGAGATGCCAGGTGAGCGGGGCTTCCCAGCCTACCTAGGAACGCGTCTGGCCGATTTCTACGAGCGGGCCGGCAGAGTCATCACGCTCTCCGGTAAGGAGGGATCCGTATCCGTGATAGGAGCCGTCTCGCCGGGCGGCGGCGACTTCTCTGAGCCGGTCACCCAGAACACGCTTCGGATAACCAAGTGCTTCTGGGCCTTGGACTCCGCCCTCGCCCAGAGGAGGCACTTTCCAGCGATAAACTGGCTGACGAGCTACTCCCTGTACGTCGATCAGCTGGCCGAATGGTATGAAAAGCAGGTGGGAGACTGGAAGGGGTTGCGGGCGAGAAGCCTGCAGCTCCTGCAGAGGGAGAAGGAGCTCCAGGAGATCGTTCAGCTTGTCGGGCCCGACGCCCTCCCTGAGAGCGAGAGGCTCCTTTTGGAGTGCACCAGGATGATAAGAGAGGACTTCCTCCAACAGTTCGCCTACGATGAGGTCGACACGTTCTGCACCCTCAAGAAACAGTTCAGGATGCTCCAGATAATCCTGAAGTTCTACGACGTGGCCAGAGGGCTCTTGGAGTCGGGAACAGGTGTCGACGAGATAAGGGAGATGAAGGTAAGGGCCGAGATCGCAAGGATGAAGCTCATTCCCGAGGAGAAGTTCGAGGCCGAGGCCAATAGGATAGAGAAGCAGATAGAGGAGGAGGCGCAGAAGCTCTCCGGGAGGGAGAACGATGAGCACTGATAGGATTTACAACACGGTCTCTCAGGTGGCAGGCCCCCTCATAGTCGTAGAGGCCGTGAAGAATGTCGGCTACAACGAGGTCGTCGAGATCAGGACTCCTTCAGGAGAGGAGAGACACGGACAGGTCCTTGAGATTGGAGAGGACGCCGCCGTCGTCATGGTCTTCGAGGGAACCCAAGGCATAGACACCAGCAAGACCAGCGTTACCTTCCTCGGCGAGAGCCTGAGACTACCAGTCTCAACCGAGCTGGTGGGCAGGGTCTTCGATGGCCTTGGACGCCCGCTCGACGGCGGCCCCGAGATAGTTGCAGAGGACAGATGGGACATCAACGGCTCTCCGATAAACCCAGTCGCTAGGGAGTACCCTGAGGAGTTCATACAGACCGGAATATCCGCCATAGACGGCATGAACACGCTGGTCAGGGGACAAAAGCTCCCCATATTCTCGGCCTCCGGCCTGCCGCACAACGATATCGCGGCGCAGATAGCTAGGCAGTCAACAGTCCTCGGGGAGGAGGAAAAGTTCGCAGTGGTATTCGCGGCAATGGGGATAACCTACGAGGAGGCCAGCTTCTTCCGGCGGGACTTCGAGAGGACGGGGGCGATGGAGAGAATCGTCATGTTCCTCAACCTTGCAGACGACCCTGCCATAGAGAGGATAATCACGCCGAGGATGGCTCTCACCGCGGCGGAGTACCTGGCCTTCGAGCAGGGGATGCACGTCCTCGTCGTCCGTACCGACATGACCAACTACTGTGAGAGTGTGAGGGAGATAAGCGCGGCTAGGGAGGAGGTCCCGGGCAGAAGGGGGTATCCCGGTTACATGTACACAGACCTAGCCATGACCTATGAGAGGGCCGGCCGAATCAAGGGCAAGAAGGGAAGCGTGACCCAGATCCCCATACTAACTATGCCCGACGATGACATCACCCATCCGATTCCAGATCTGACCGGCTATATCACAGAGGGGCAGATAGTTCTCTCCAGGGCCCTTCACAATAGGGGAATCTACCCGCCGATAGACGTCCTGCCCTCCCTCTCAAGGCTTATGAAGCGAGGCATCGGCGAGGGGCACACCAGGGAGGATCACTCCAACGTGGCTAACCAGCTCTACGCAGCATACGGAGAGGGAAGAGATCTGAGGGATTTGGTGGCCGTTGTCGGGGAGGAGGCTCTCACCCCGAGAGACCGGAAATATCTGGAGTTCGCCGACAAGTTTGAAAACAGCTTCGTGAATCAGGGGAGGTACGAGAACAGGAGTATCGAGGAGACCTTGACCAAGGCTTGGGAGATACTCTCCATTCTCCCTGAGGAGGAGCTAAAGAGAATCGAGCCGCGGTTCATAGAGAAGTACCTGCCCAAGAAGTGAGAGGTCCGAGTCGAATGCCCGGCAAGCTGATGGAGGGAGTCAGACCTACCAGGATGGAATTGATCCGCCTAAAGCAGAGGATCAAGCTGGCCGAGCGGGGCCGCGACTTGCTGAAGGAGAAGAGAGATGCGCTGATAATGGAGTTCTTCGAGGCGATGAGGCAGGTGACGGGTCTCAGGGACCGGGCAGTTGCCTCCGTCATGGAGGCCCACAGGGCACTTTCGAAGTGCTACGCAGTGATGGGTGCAGACGAAACTAGGAAGGTATCGATGTACTGTAGGTCCCAGATAGAGGTGGAGATGGGTTCGAGGAACGTGATGGGCGTCGTGGTGCCCTCCATCCAGCTCGGATCGGTCAGGAGGGCGGTGGCTGATAGGGGCTACTCCCTGGTTGGGGGTTCGAGCAGGCTGGACGACGCCGCGAGGGCCTTCGAGGAGGCCCTCGAGGAGGTTGTAAACCTCGCCTCGGCGGAGGAAAGGGCGAGGAGGATTGCAGACGAGCTGGAAAAGACCAAGAGAAGAGTCAGTGCTCTGGACAACGTGATCGTCCCAAGGCTTGAGGCCTCCATCAGGTTTATCGAAGATCAGCTGGAGGAGCTGGAGAGAGACAACTTCTCCAGACTCAAAAAGATAAAGGCCATGCTCAGCGCGAGGACGGGTAGATGAGAAGCGAGTCGTCGGCGGGCCATGCCCGTTTCGAGGGAAAAGCGTTTTCCGTCCTAGGGTCAAGGCTGATAAGAGGAAATTCCTTGCCGCGTGTTCCTAAGGGAGGACTGGAGCTGGCCCTAACCGTACTTGGCCCCGTCGCAAACCTGGCACTAGCCTCCGGCGCCATCACGATTTTGCTTCTGCTCCTTCATGCCGAGCCCATGGTATTCGGCGCCACGATATTCGGGTTCTATGCCCTGGGTCTCACGGTCATATACGCCATCATGAGGCCGGTTCTTAGGCTCCTGGGACTCGCGTCGGTGATGAAGGTCGCTATAGCTCTATGTCTATTTGCCTTCTTGGCATTCCTGTCCGCATCTGTAGGAGGATGGTATAGTGGTTAGCACGGCATACGAACTTGCAACGGCCTACGACCTGAGCAGAAAGGAGCTCGTGTTCTGCGAGGTGGACGAGCCCGTCAGGGAGGTCGCCCGGAGGTTCTTGGAAAAGGATATCGGGTCGATGATCGTGAGGTCGCCGGAGGGCTACGTTGGATTCATAACCGACGATGTGTTGTTCAGGGCCATAGCCGACGGGGTTGATCTCAGAACGGCAACCTGCGGCGACCTCAAGCTCGATCCACTGCACACGATTCCGAAAGACGCGCACCTTTCAGAGGTGGCAGACGCGTTTCGAAAGACACGTGCCACTAGGCTCGCCGTGGTGGACAATAATGGCAAGATAGTCGCGGTTGTGAAGAGGAAGAACCTAGAACTTCTGGACAGGTTTACCTTCGTCAGGAGAATGCTCTACCGGGATCGCAGGGTCTGAGTAGCTTATCGCGGTCCGGCGGTTTCCTCGGCTCTATCTCGCCTCGGGCTGCCACCCTGCCTCATTCTGCGAAGCTTGATCACGTAGTACTGCATCGGATTCTTTATCCTCTCGCAGAGTTCGTCGGGCTGGCAGAGGGATGGCACCTCCCTCTGAATCTTCTCGCAGTTGGGCGTGATGTACCAGGTGGAGTTGCCTGAGTCGACAAGCCTCGGCGTCTGGACCAGGCCGAATCCAAGGTGGTAAAGGACGTTGGCCTTCTCCATGGGCTGGTCTTCGAAGAGGGGCGGTTTGCACCGGGAGCCCGCCTCGTATATCCTCGGAAGGATCTCTTCGGTGACGATCGAGATGTCGTCTATGAAGTCGGATATCTTGGCGTCACCGGCGAAGGGAGATATCCTGGCATGCGACAGGAAAGAGGTCAGTAGGACGGTTATGGCGTAGTTACGGCTCCCTGCATCCACGCCCTTTTCGGCAATCTTTATGCATGGGGGGAAGCATTCCTCCACTAGCCGGCCGCCCTGGGAGACGAGCTCTTGATGTGTCCGTTCGGCGATCTCTGAGAGTGCGGAGGCCACCCTCCTGAACACCCTGTGCGGCCTGATCCCCACCTTCTTCATCCTCGCC
>CAYWSC010000135.1:0-5608 GCA_964460695.1 Hadarchaeota archaeon (SeqCode) | reverse complement strand
CTGTCCTCCAACCTCTCAGATTCGAAACGCGGTATGATCTCGTAGACCCCTGACCTCTCGTAAGCTTCGATCTTGCTGATGCACCAGTCCGCCTGGCCTGGAAGCCTATCGTCAACCCGGAGATTGCACGCCACCTTCACCGGGCCCCTGCCAACTTCCTTGGCCATTGAAGTCAGTCTACGTACCGTGCTCTCCATCTCCTCAGGTTCACTCTGGCCCATGGGTATCCACCCGTCCCCGAGCCTCGCAGCTCTCCTCAGAGCCGCGTCGCTGTTTCCACCTATCCAAATCGGGATTTGCCCCTTGACAGGTTTGGGCTCGAAGAGGTTCTCCGGGACGCTGACGTATCTCCCGTTGAATCCCCTTCCCATCCAGATTCTTCGCATCGCCGATATATACTCGTCCGCAATACGTCCCCTCTCCGAGAAGGGTACGTGCGACACCTCCATCTCCTCCCTCATCCAGCCTATGCCGACGCCCAGCTCCAATCTTCCACCGGAGAGCCTGTCCAGCGACGCCGCCTGCCTTGCGAGTAGAACCGGATTGCGGACGGGTAGTATTATCACCGCCGTTCCCAGGGAGATCTCATTAGTTCTCGCAGCTATGTACGACAGAGTAACCAGGGGCTCATAAGCGGTAGGATTCCTCCGACTCCACCCCTGGTTAGGTGGAACTGGAACCAACAGTCTCTCCGCTACCCAAACACAGGAATATCCGAGTTGCTCCGCTTCCAACGCTACCCTTGTGACGGTCTCCGGATTCGCGAGGTATCCAAAGTTTGGCACGGCAACCCCGAATATCAAGCCTAGACCTCCTAATCTCGCCCCAGTTTCAAATCTCGATAGTAGCCGGCGAGGGACGGGGGGACTTTCAGATACTGGCGGTACAGTTCCTCGTAGGTCTCCCCGTGCTCGCCCGGTCTGATGGTTGTCTCGCCAAAGTCGATGGACCTAACAGCCGCCTCCAAGGATCGAAACCTTCCTATTCCCCTAAAGGCGACGAGAGATGCTCCGAGAACCGTCGCCTCTGAGATAGAGGTAGTGGTGATAGGCAGACCCGTAGTGTCCGCCCTTATTCGGTTCCAGAGCTCGTTTCTCGACCCCCCGCCAACGACCCTAATGCCCTTCGGGCGGATGCCAGTCGACTCGGTCAGTATTTCCAATGACTGTCTCAGCTGAAAGGAGAGCCCTTCCAGGGCAGCTCTGTATATTTCATCTCGGCTCGTGTTTAGACCAAGCCCAAGGATCGTTCCCATGGTGCCAAATCTTCGATTTGGCCCGCTGTCGCTGACAAACGAAGGTAGAACGCACACCCCTCTGGAGCCTGGCGGAACCCTCTGCGCAGAGGCAATCATATCAGAGTAGTCCACACTTGAGCCGAAGAAGGCTGAGCGTATCCATTCAAGCACGCCAGAACCCATCATCAAGATCTGGGGGTTCCACATACCCCTCTCTACGTCTGCCTCCACCATAACCCCGCCGTCGAAGCCCGCCCTAGTTGGCGTGAAAGAATCGCACCGAAACGCCAGAATCTCCCATGTCCCGCTTGACAATACGGCTTCGTCCATCTTAGCCCCCGCCCCGATGATGGCGAACTGCGTATCGTGCCCGCCAGCAACTATCGGAGTGCCGGGCTTCAGGCCCGTCTGTCGAGAGGCCCGGGCGGAGACCTCGCCAACGACTTCTCCGGGTTCAACCCACGGCGGGAAGAAGGTGTGATCGAGCCCTGCATATCCCAGCATCTCATCCGACCAGTCCCTTTCAGGCACCGACATTGCCATCGTCGTGGAGGCGCTGGTCGGCTCCACATGCGGCTTTGCCCCGAGTCGGTTGGCAACCAGCGCAGGCATCATAAGCCACATGTTCCCCTTTTCCAAGGATCTGGGAGCATGCTCCCTCAGCCAAATGAGCTTGAACAGCGTATTTATGGACATGACCTGGTATCCGGTGACTTCAAATACATGCCAAGGCGACACCTGCTCTGAGAATCTCTTCGCCACAGGGACGGTTCGAGGGCACTTCCACGAGACAACGGGGTAGGCGAGGGTTCCCTCCGGCCGAACAGGAGCCCCGTCGGCACCCCATGTTGCCACGGTGACGGCAGCGATATGATCGGATCCAGTTCTTGCCAGCACGTCCCTGATACAAGAGCAGAGCTTCGACCAGATCTCGTCCATGTCCCAGACGAGATGGCCGCTTTCCCCGGGCTGAACCGAGACCCGGTTCGGTGTGCTTGCCTGGGAGAGCACAGTGCCATCAGGCGCCATCACAACCGCTCTCAGGTTCGTCGCCCCGCAGTCCAGAACCAGCACAGCCTCCTGGCGCTCCACGGCCATCCTTTTGCCCCCCTTCTGAAAAGTGTCACTCGGCATCATCACCTCGGCCAGACGAGTTGCGAAGGGTTGCCGGCCGATCGAAAGTGTTCGTAGAGGTCTAATCATGCCTTCTCCGCCGGGGAACGAAGACCGCCAGCCAGATTGGAGGCGCGTTCGAATCGTTTCAACAAGTCGACACACGCCTACAATTCGGCGCTTTTCAGCCAAGCAGCGAAACGCTGCCCCGTGAGGAGGGAGCTTTCGCTACTAGCAGCCCTAGTGGCCTTCAGGTTCGCCGACGCTGTCACCAGCTATCTTCCGGTATCGGGTCGGGTTACGGGGCTGCGAGAAGCAAATCCAATCACGTTGGCTGCAATAGAGAGATACGGCTTCCCCCAGGCTTTCTTGCTACTGACGGCGATCTCCCTGGCATTCGTAGGACTCTTCCTCCTAGCTACATACCTTGAGGAGATAAGGCTGGCCCATTCGGCCAACTATAGGGGTGTGCGGCGGGTTAGGAGGACGAGGATATACGGTCTCGCATGCTTGGTTGCGATCACTGCCTTCCCCGTAGTCAACAACGCCTTTGCCATCATCTCTGCCTAGGGGCGTCCAACCTGGCCTGGCACGGAAGCATTGATCTATCCGTCCACCGGGCGCAAGCCGGTGGGATCCGTGACAAGCGATCAGATGACCTCCCGTGAGAGGTTCCTAAGGGTCTTCCACTACCAAGAGGTCGACCACGTTCCAGACTGCGAGTTCGGCTACTGGGAGGAGACTCTTCTTCGCTGGCACAACGAGGGCCTCCCGCTCTGGGTAAACAGCGACGCCAAGGCCGACATTTTCTTCGGCTTCGAGACGAGAGAGGTGGTCCCAGTTATCATTCCCTTCAGGCCCTTCAAACGAGAGGTTCTTGCTGAGGATGACAGGGTCGAAGTCGTCCGTGAATCCAACGGAGTCGTCCTCAAGCGCTGGAAGTCCGGCGTATCAACCTCGATACCGAGCTACATCGACTTTCCGGTTAAGGACAGGGACACCTGGGAGGAGTACAGGGACAGATTCGACCTCGATTCGATTAGATGTCCCGACAACTGGGACGAGCTTAAGGAACGCTGGGAGAAAAGGGAGTACCCACTTGGCGTCAACGGCGGTGGTTTCTTTGGATGGGCGAGAGACATGATGGGTCTCAAAACCCTCGTGCGCACGTTCTATTCCGATCCAGACCTGATCAAAGAGATGTTCGACTTCAGGGCCGACATGATGATACGCTCGCTGAGAAGACCCTTAAGGGAGCTAGAGCTTGATTTTTCGACTTGGTGGGAGGACATGTGCTACAACAGCGGGCCTCTCATCTCGCCCAAGCTCTTCGAGGAATTCATGGTTCCCCAGTACAAGAAGATAACCACACTCCTCTCGGAGCATGGCATTGACATAAACATCGTCGACTGTGACGGGAACATAACAGATCTTGTGGGCCTATGGCTTGACGCTGGAATCAACTGCATGTTTCCCCTCGAGATAAGGGCGGGAACGGACCCCGTCTATCTGAGGGAGAGGTTCGGTAGAAAGGTTCTGCTCCTAGGCGGAGTGGACAAAGTCGCCCTGATTCAGGGGGCGGATGCTATCGACAGAGAGATAGAAAGGGTGTCCGAACTCTTGCCAAGCGGTGGATATGTTCCCCATGTTGATCATAGGGTTCCCTCGGACGTGAGCTACACGAACTACCTGTATTATGTCAAGAGGAAGAGACAGCTGCTCATATCCAGCACGAAGAAGTGACCTGGACTAGGCGTGACGAGAAGACGAGAAGATGAGAACAGTAAGAGATATAACGAAGGAACAGCCACAGAATGCTATGGACATAGACTTCGAAATTGTCGACGAGTCGGAGTTTCCGAGGAGGAGGAGAAGGAGCAAGTACGCAGCCATAATCGAAGCCGCAGTCGGCCTCGGGAAGGGCAAGGTAGTGAAGGTCGATGCCAGCAAGGTCAGGATCGGTAGCCTTCGAAGCCTGCTTCAGAAGCAACCTGGGCGATATGCGATAGCGGAGAAGGATGGGTTCGTCTACATAAGGAAAAAAGAATAGCCGCCTTGGTGGAAACTCTGGGCTCTCGGAACGACGGGCTACGTGGTAACTCCTCGTGGCCATAGCCATTTATCAGCATCCACCCTGCGCGCTGTGTGGTCGTCTCCATGGCACAAGTCGGATTCGCTATCGTTGGCCTCGGAGTGGGAGCCAGCCGTGCTGAGATGGTGACTAGGGTCCCAGGGGCAAAACTGGCCTGTGTCTGCGACCTAGACGAATCGAAGGCCAAATCGGTTGCCCAAAAGTTGGGATGCGACTACTACACCGACTACCATGACATACTGGATAGAAGGGATGTGGACGTTGTCGGCGTCTTGACTCCTAGCGGAACCCATGCAGAGATAGGTATGGAGGCCGCCAAAGCCGGGAAACATGTCTTCACCACAAAGCCGATGGACATCAGCCTGGAGAAGTGCGATGACCTCATTCGCACGGCCGAGAGGCAGGGAGTAGTCTTGGCAGTCGATTTCCAGTACAGATATCCAGAGGACAATCGGAAGGCCGCCAGCTTTATCTCCGAGGGCGGGCTGGGCAGACTGATCCTGTCCGACCTGAGGATGAAGTGGTACAGGGAGCAGACCTACTACGACTCGGGCTTCCCTCAAGGATGGAGAAAGGATACCCGCTTCGAGGGTGGATCTGCGGCAAACCAGGGCGTCCACTTCCTCGACCTACTCCTCTGGTTCGCTGGCCCGGTTAAGGAGGTACTGGGCAGATCCGCCACGGTGGGCCACGAGATACAGACAGAGGACCTCTCAGTCGCCATGCTTACCTTCAAAGACGGGTCTTGGGGAGTCATCGAGACGACAACCTGCAACTATCCCAGCCTGGGCACGACGATTGAGATAACGGGCCAAAAGGGAAGCATGGTGTGGAAAGACGAAGGGGTGTCCATGTTGAAGGTCAAGGACAGGCCGAGCCTATCGCTGGACGGCATATCGATCGAACCCGGGCCTGCCAACATCATAGAGGATATGGTGTGGGCCCTGACAAAGGGAACGCCAGTGGCGGTTGACGGACCAGAGGGCCGCCGTTCGGTCGAGCTGTTCACCGCTATCTACACGTCCTCTCGCACCGGGAAACCCGTCAGACTGGGTTGAGTTTGGACTGGCACCGAGACCTGTTGACGATCACTCGTCCCAGCCGCAGTACTTCTTCAAAAGGGATATGAAGTTATATGCTTAGATAAACTGTATTTTGGTGATATC
>CAYWSC010000134.1:0-5639 GCA_964460695.1 Hadarchaeota archaeon (SeqCode) | reverse complement strand
CTCCAGGTTCCTCGGCACGTAGAGCCGGACCATCCTCTGAAGCTCTTTCTCGCCGAAGTTCGTCCCATGCATGCTTCGAGCGACGGCAAGGGTCACATCGAGGGACGGCTCAGCCGCGCAAAAACCGTATATGGGACAGTAGGACGGGTCGACCTCGCCGATGGCGAGGATGTGCAGGACCTGCGGCGGATTGGTAGCCACAGCGGCAGATGTAATTGCAAGGATGGAAACCAGAGCGAACATCGAATGGCGCATAGTCCCATGATCTACAAGATCCTGTCGGAGAAAAATCTAACCACGAGGATCCAAGCGTTCCTAGTCCTGAATTGGTACCCTGCCCGTCGAAAGGCATATATCTTCAAGATTGTTACCAATAGTGGGATGAAGCACACCGTTCGCGTTCTCCCTCTCCTACTGATCGTTCTCTCATCGTGGCCAATTGCCGAGGGAAAAGACCAGAGCGCCGCCCGCTTCACGGGCGACCCCCACATCATAGACCTGCTCTACATCTCCAGAGGGCTGTTTCAGGGCTCGGTGGTGGACAAGATGCTCGCAGCGGACCCGTCCATAGAGGTCCTCGGCGTTCCCATGCCGGGGCACTACTCGATAAGCGATCTTGGAAAGGATCCAGAGATGATGAACAGGATCATGCGTATCTACATGCCTAGGAGCTACCAGCACCTCCTGGACCAAAGGGACATGGTGATCCTGCACGAGGCCCCTTGCGGAAGCACCCAGTTTCCCCAGGTTCAGTTCGACTCGAAGTGGATCTTCTGGTTCGTAAAGTTCGTCAAAGAGGACGGCCGGCCCTTGGAGATGTGGGGCGGAGACGCCTCCTGGGGAGGCGGCGGGGAGGGGTGGTACAGGTCGTGGGGCGAGACCCCCCTAGACGAGATCCTTCCGTACACATCGCTCGGCGGGTACAACCCCAGCTACGCAGGTGCCTTCAAACCTCACTTCTTCGACCCAGACCATCCCCTTGCGAGGCTGCCCTGGAAGAGGGCTGGCCCCATAGAGCTGCTCAACAAGGTCGAGCCCAAGATTGGCGCCCAGCAGGTCGCAGAGGCGGTCGGGCCCAACGTGCACTACCCGTGGATCGCGACCTGGAGGCCGGGCAAGGGAAAGGTGGTGGGCGAGACGCAGGTCTTTGGAAGCATGGGAACTACCAATAGGATGTTCAACGACTGGAGATGGTACCAGGACTTCATGATATACCTGGTCTACTTCGGAGCGGACAAGCCGATACCTGAAGACATCTACAGGGCCCACCGGCTGCGAGAGGAGATAAACACCCACCTGGAGAAGGCATCAATGCTGGTCTCGCTCCTCGACTTCGTTGAGAAGTTCGGTGCAAGCACGGTCCGCCTTTACAAGGACCTAGAGGCGATAAACAAGCGGGAGCAGGAGGCAGAGGAGTACTACAGGATGGACGACTACGACTCGGCTGCCCAGGTCTTCGAGGAGATAAACAAGGCGTGGACCGATCTCAACTCCAAGGCAATACAGGTCAAGAAGAAGGCTCTGGTCTGGGTCTACATCATCGAGTGGTTCTCTGTCACGGGCGTCGCCATGATTGCGGGCGTCTTCCTATGGGTCGCCATGGTCAAGAGGAGGTTCTACGCCGAGGTTTCCACCACCAGAACCTTCTCCTAGATCAGGCTCCGGAACTCGTCTAGTGTCCGTGCCACGAGGGCCGGGTTTGTCAGCTTTTCGGTGCCGATCGTGCTCTCATACCCGCCGTAGGAGTGGCCAGGATAAACCCTTGTTTCATCGTCGAGGGATCTTAACTTCTGAAGGCTTCTGAAGAGGTCGCTGTCGCTGCCCCCCTCGAGATCGGTTCTTCCCCACCCACCTACGAAGAGGGTGTCCCCGGTGAAGAGGCAGTCGTCTATCAGAAAGCAGACGCTCCCGGGGGTGTGGCCAGGGGTGTGGATGACGCGTATCTCACTGTCTCCAAGCGGGAGCCTCTCCCCTCCCTCGAGAAGCAGGTCGGCTTGGTCGCCTATCATTCCAGCATCCAAGGAGTGTATGGCTATCGGTGCACCCAACTTTTCTTTGAGAAACTCGTTGCTTGAGACGTGGTCTGCGTGGCCGTGGGTGTTCAGGATGTATTCAAGCTTTAGGCTCTCGGAGGAGAGCGTGCGCCAGATCTTCACGCCAGCGAAGGACGGATCCACCACTGCTGCCTTGTCACCGCTGCTGACCACGTAGGAGAGGTTCAGCATGCTGCCGCTTTGGATCCGGCGAACTGCTAAAACAGACATCAAGGCCCCCGTCGATCTGGGCCTTATCAATATAGGCGGGACTCGGGCCACCGAAACGGGAAGCGGCACGAGCTAGGCCCTTCTATACGTCTCTATGAGAGCCTCAAGAGTCGTTTTTCTTCCCATGGCTAAGCTTTATGAGGCCAGTCGGCTCGACGGCAGGCATGCCAGATGCATCGACGGCGGAAGCACACCGTTTCGACCTCGTCGTTATCGGAGGAGGTCTCGCTGGCATCTGCGCCGCAATAGCGGCCGCTAGACTCGGCCTCAAGGTCGCACTGGTGAACGACAGGCCAGTCCTCGGTGGGAACTCCAGCAGCGAGATAAGGGTTCCGATCGGCGGGGCGGACGTCGATTTCCGGTGGGCCAGGGAGACAGGCATAATCGAGGAGTTAAGGATCGAGGACAGGTTCAGAAACCCCTTCCCGGTGGTAAGTGGGCAGACCACCTCCACCTGGGACATGATTCTCTGGGAATGGGTCAGGAGGGAAGAGAACATAGAGCTCTTCCTCAACACCTCTGCCAGGCAGGCAATCATGGACGGGCCCAGCAGGATATCCGCCGTTCTCTGCGAACAGCTCGGCACTGAGAAGAGCTTGACCTTGAAGGCAGACTTCTTCGTCGATGCCTCCGGAGATGGCCAGATAGCTGCCTCCGCGGGAGCTCCTTTCAGGATCGGCAGGGAGGCCAGATCGGAGTTCGGAGAGGAACTCGCCCCTGAGGAGGCAGACACAAATACACTGGGTTCGTCCATTATGTTCAAGGCCACCGACCTGGGAAGACCGGTGGAGTTCATTCGGCCGGCGTGGGCAGAGGAGTACCCAACAGATGACGATCTCCCCTACAGGTGGCATGGGAGGATTGAGAGTGGCTACTGGTGGATCGAACTCGGGGGTGACAGGGACACAATCCGGGACAACGAGCAGATCAAGGAGGAGCTGTGGAGGTGCCTGTTCGGGGTTTGGGACCACATCAAGAACAGGGGTGACCATGGTGCAGACAACCTTGCCTTGGAGTGGGTAGGCTCGATCCCAGGCAAGCGAGAGTCCAGGAGGTTTTTGGGCGACTACATCCTCACCGAGAATGACGTCGAGTCGGAGTGCAGGTTCTACGACTCCGTCGCGTATGGGGGCTGGCCGATAGATCTTCATCCACCTCGTGGGATCCGCCATCCAGGGCCTCCGTGCGAGTTTCGCCACCTCCCGGGTCTGTACGCAATCCCCTTCAGGTGCCTGTACTCTAGGAAGGTTGAGAACCTCTTCTTCGCCGGCAGGAACATAAGCGTCACGCACGTCGCCCTTGGGACGACGCGCCTCATGGCCACGTGTGCCGTAATGGGGCAGGCCGTTGGCACTGCCGCGTACCTCTGCAAGAAGCACGGCTCCACCCCCCGACTCCTAGGCCAGACCAAGATCCGCGAGCTGCAGCAGCTGCTTCTCAAGAACGACTGCTACATACCCGGCGTGAGGAACGAGGACCCTGATGACCTGGCCCGGGCTGGGTCTGCCTCTGCCTCAAGCGAGATGGAGCTGGAGGTCACCCATCTGGACCGGTACGTTGCCTTGGACCGCACGATCGGCCAGATCTTCCCGTTCGCCGGATCCAAGCTAGACCAGATACAGCTTTTCCTGAGATGCTCATCCCGCACACCAAGGAGGGTGACTCTCCATCTCAGAAGAGCCAAGTCATGGACCGATACCTCTTCAAAAGAGGATGTTGCAACGGCCTCTGAGCCGGTTCCCTTCGGAAGCTCCTGGATCCGCTTCCCTCTTCACCTCGAAGGAGAGGCGGGTTTCTACTGGATAGTACTTGATCCCGCTGAAGACGTCTTCTGGGGGCTGAGCCGCGAGGAGCCGATCGGGGTTCAGCGCACGGGCGAAGAGAAATGGGTGGGGGGATCATACCTCTTCAAAACCACTCCTCCCTCCAGGCCTTACGCCGCCTCGAACGTCCTCAACGGGGTCTCTAGGCCCGACGGGTGGACGAACATATGGGTCTCGGACCCGAGAAGAGGTCTTCCCCAGAGTCTGGAGGTCCGCCTCCCCAAGCCGGTTAAGATCGGCGAGGTTCGAATAACCTTCGACACAGACCTTGACGATCTTCCGCGCATCGGTGCACCGGCGACCTGTGTGAAGAGCTACGAGGTCCGGGCGAGAGTCGCGGGTAGGTGGGAGACAGTGGCCTCTGCGGCCCACAACCATCACAGGCTGGCAGTCCACAAGTTCCAACCTCTAGTGACCGACACGCTCCGAATAGAGGTCAAGGAGACGTGGGGTTCGCCGTCTGCAAGGATATACGAGGTTCGGGCCTATGGGCCGAAGGTGTGAGATTGGTCTTCGGACTCCTCCCCAATCGCCTCAGCCCAAGAAGTTTGTCCACGGATAGGGCACTTGTTGGCGTAAGCGCTGCCATATGGAGGTAGCTTCGGCTCCTTTCGAAGATGATGACTTTTCTCCTCCATGATCATTTTGGTCCCCGCAAGCTCCCTTCGGGCAGGGGGACCACTAGCTATCGTCCATTCGGAGCGCTCTAAGAGCGCGAGCGGGGGCTTAGATACCTGACAATGGAGCGAACCGAAATCCTCTGCACCGAGTACCGCAAAAAAGTACCGCAAAAAATATAAGAGAAAGGGCACATCGTACTACTGGGCTGCTTATGGATTTCAGATCCCCGCTTCAACATCCGTTGCTCTGCGCAATGACAACTCTACTGGTTTTGATCCTGGCTGTAGGTTGCATCAAGCAGAGCGGCGTGCCCTCCGTCAACGAAACAGGCAAACAACCAAGAATCATAGCCCTCCGCCTAGACCCAGCCATCCCCACGGACCGGGACGAGGTAACACTCTGGCTCAACGTTACGGCAAGAGTCCCCATAAGAGAAGTGGCGATCTACATCGACGGGACGCTCCAATCCTCAACCAAACCGGGATCCAAGAGGCTGGCACAAGATTACATGCTCGGCAGGCTCCAAGCCGGCCACAGGACTCTAGACGTACTCGTCAAAGGGGCAGCCTCTCTTGCGACAGCCCACAGGGATATCTGGGTGATCAAGGGAGCGGACGTTAAGGACGGGGTGGAAAGCTCGCTTATCCCGACCGAGACCGGCCAGAGGGAGGCGGAGCTGGCATGGGAGAGCCTCGAGACCACGCAGTGGAAGGAAGGCCTCTGGCAGACCGATACACCCTTCTTCTCAGAGGTGATCGGGGCAACCGAGCCCTCAGGCGTCTGGATCTGTGGCCCTGACGCGGCTCACGACACCAACAGCCTAATGCACATCGACCTATCCAGGGAGAAGAAATACCTCCTTGACGTGACCAAGGCCACAGGGATGCGTGAGGTCTACTGCATTGCAACCAACTTCACGGGCGAGGTCTGC
>CAYWSC010000133.1:0-5687 GCA_964460695.1 Hadarchaeota archaeon (SeqCode) | reverse complement strand
TGATGTTCGTCGTGATGCTTGGCGTCTACACAATAGTGTTCATCCTCTGCATCGCCGCGCCTGGGGATCCGGCCCGGATCGCCCTCGGCAGGGCGGACAATCCCGAGGCCAGGGCCATACTCCGGCAGAAGTGGGGCCTGGACAAGCCGGTGACGTACCAGTACTTCCACACCCTGATAAGCCTGATAACCTTCGACTTCCCAAGATCCTTCAGGTACAGGGAGGACGTCGGGACCCTGATAATGGGCAGGCTTCCTCGGACCATCTTCCTCGGCGTCATCGCAATAGGCGTCTCAATCCTCATAGCCATCCCCGCTGGAATAATCTCGGCCTACAGACACAACTCCGTTATAGACAACGTGACCATGGTGGCCTCACAGCTCGGCGTCGCCATACCGAACTTCTGGCTCGGGCTTATGCTCATCGTCATCTTTTACACGAAGCTGGGGTGGTTCCAGATAGGTGCCCCGTCGCATCTCATCAGCCTCGAAGGACTATCCAAAGTCATCCTCCCGGCTATCACTCTCGGAACTGGGATGGCTGCCGTCACCGCGAGACTCACCAGATCCAGCATGCTAGAGGTCATAAGGGAGGAGTACATCATGACCGCCAGGTCCAAGGGGCTCTCTGAGAAGGTAGTCGTTCTCAAACACGCCTTTAGGAACGCCCTCCTCCCGATAATCACCGTCGTTGGGCTTCAGTTCCCCATAATAGTGGGCGGGGCCGTTCTCACGGAGGTCGTCTTCGGCTGGCACGGCCTCGGACAGCTCTACATCAGCTCTATCGCAGCGAGAGACTACCCAGTGATCGTCACCACGACACTTCTCTTTGCCTTTGGGGTCGTAGTCATAAACCTCATAGTCGACCTGCTCTATGCCGTGGTCGATCCAAGGGTGAAGTACGAGAAGGTGAGGACTTGAGCTCGGATAGTCCGGATGCCGAGAGGAGCAGAACCATTAGCGGAACCGAGCTCGAGGAGCTCTTGAAGAGGAGGAAGGAGAACTTCAGGGACAAGGTCAAGTTCACAGTGGCCTTCTCCATAGTGCTCGCCGTGTTTGGGTGGGTCTTCACGAAGCTTGACAGGGAGAGCGTCTTTGGGCCAATAGACATGTCCATATGGCCCCACAGGATACTGGTGGTCTGCATCTACCTAATCGCCTTCTACATCTTCATGAAGGTCTCGTACAGATACTTCGACAGGATATTCTTCCGGTTCAAGACAAACACATGGGAGCTGATGTACAGGCGCTTCAAACGGAACAAGGCGGCATGTGTCAGGCTTATGATCATTCTAACACTGACCGTCGTCGCCGTCTTTGCCGATCTTTTATCCCCGTATCCTGACCCCTCAAAGGTCGAGAACTATGATCCCAGCTATGCGCTCAAGCACCTCGAGGAGCCACCCTCGCGAACCCACATCCTAGGGACGACGAGAAACGGTAGAGACATGCTATCGGTGCTTATCTACGGCAGCAGGATCTCGCTATCCCTAGGCCTCTCGGTGGAGCTCACCGCAGCGATCATTGGAATCGTGATAGGATCCATCGCCGGCTACTACGGGGGATGGATAGACAAGGTCATAAACGTGATCAACGACATCGTCATGGCTTTTCCCTTCCTCCTCTTCGTCATAGTCCTAGTCTCGGTACTGAGACAGGTGTACATCGCCCTCAAGATTCCCTTCACAGACATAGTCATCATAGACACCCCTACCCTGCTGAACATGTGGAACGGGCTAGCCCTGGTGTTCGTAGCGCTTGCGCTTCTAAGCTGGAGCGGGATCTACAGGGTTGTGAGGGGCCAGATACTCTCCATCAAGGAGATGGAGTTCATAGAGGCTGCGAGGGCAGTCGGTGCAAACGACAGGAGGATCATATTCAAGCACATCCTTCCAAACGTGATCTCTCCTATAATCGTCATGGTGACCCTCGGGATAGCCAGCGTCATCCTCACCGAGGCCGCGCTATCCTACCTTGGCTTCGGTGCCGGCGAGGGCGCGGTCTCCTGGGGAAGGGCTATATACGAGGGAAGGGAGTATGCTGCCACCTCGAAGGCGTTCCTCGTCTTCTTCCCTGGGATGGCGATATTCCTCTCCATCCTCGGATTCAACTCTTTTGGAGACGGACTCAGGGATGCCCTCGATCCTAGAATGAAGAGGTGAGCCCGAGACTATGCCGCCGCTTCTAGATGTCAAGGATCTGAAGACCTACTTCTTCACCGAGGACGGCGTGGTCCAGGCCGTCGACGGCGTCACCTTCGACATAGAGCCCGGGCAGAAGGTGGGGCTGGTCGGAGAATCTGGATGCGGGAAGAGCGTGACCGCCCTCTCCATCATGAGGCTGGTTCCAGATCCACCGGGAAAGATCGTGGACGGGCAGATCCTGTTCGAGGGAACCGATCTGACGAAGCTGAGCCCAGAGGAGATGAGGAGCATCAGAGGATCCAAGATCTCGATGATCTTCCAAGATCCCCTGACCTCTCTAAACCCGGTCTTCACGGTCGGGGAGCAGATCGACGAGGCGATAATGCTCCACCAGGGACTTGAGCCTGAGGAAGCGAGGGAGAAGACCATCGAGATGCTCGAGCTCGTCCGGATCCCCGAGCCGGAGACAATTGCCGACAGGTATCCCCACGAGCTGAGTGGGGGCATGAGGCAGAGATGCATGATAGCGATGGCTCTCTCGTGTAGGCCGAGACTCCTCATCGCCGACGAGCCGACCACCGCCTTGGACGTGACCATCGAGGCGCAGATACTGGACCTCATCGACGACCTGAACAAGAGGCTCGGCACGGCCCTGCTTCTGATAACCCACGACATGGGTGTCATCGCCCAGATGTGCGAGAAGGTGGCCGTCATGTACGCAGGTAACATAGTCGAGATGGCCGATGTGAGGACGATATTCTCCGAGCCTCTGCACCCCTACACAGTGGGGCTTCTCGGATCCATCCCCAGCGCTGCGGTGGAAAAGCAGGATCTTAAGATAATCCCGGGGTCGGTTCCCAACCTGATCGACCCGCCGTCGGGCTGCAGGTTCCATCCCAGATGCGACCTGGCAATGGACATCTGCCGGAAGGAGAAGCCGAGGCTGGTGAACGTTGGAAACGGGCATCTAGTTGCGTGCTACGCGGTCAGGTGAAACAGGTGAAAGACGACGTCTTGCTGGAGGCTGTGAACCTAACCAAGTACTTCAGCATAGAGAAGGGCATCTTCAGAAAGACGGTCACCTATGTCCACGCCGTGGAGAACGTGAACTTCAAGGTGAGGCGGAACAAGACCCTCGGACTTGTTGGAGAATCGGGCTGCGGCAAGACGACGGTGGGACGCACTGTCATCAGACTTCTAGACCCGACTAGCGGTAGCATCCTCTACCACGGTGAGAATGGAACGGTGGACATCGCCAAGCTCGAGGGGGAGGAGCTAAGGCGGATGAGGAGGAAGATGCAGATCGTCTTCCAAGATCCACAGAGCTCCCTGAACCCGAGGAGGACGATTAGGGATGCCGTCGGCGAGCCGCTGGAGATCCTGGCCGGGATGAAGGGGGAGGAGCTGGAGCTCAGGGTGCTGGAGCTTTTGGCGGATGTGGGGCTGAATCCGGAGCATGCCCAGCGGTATCCCCACGAGTTCAGCGGAGGCCAGAGGCAAAGGATCGGCATTGCCCGTGCCATAGCGCTAAGACCAGAACTGGTTGTCCTGGACGAGCCCACATCGTCTCTGGACGTCTCGGTTCAGGCACAGGTGCTAAACCTGCTCCTAGAACTCCAGAAGGAGCACGGCATGAGCTATCTGTTCATATCCCACGACCTCAGTGTCATACGCCACATGTGCGACGACGTGGCGGTCATGTACCTCGGTGAAATCATGGAGTCAGGCCCGGTCAGCGAGATATTCATCAACCCCAGGCATCCGTACACAAGGGCCCTGTTGTCAGCAATCCCCGTCCCCGACCCCACCATGAGGCGGAAGCGGATAGTCCTGAAGGGGGCTGTGCCAAGCGCCATCAACCCGCCCTCCGGCTGCCGCTTCCACACCCGATGTCCCTTCGCCAAGGAGATCTGTTCGAGAGAGGTCCCGAAGGAGCATGTCGTTGCCGACGGCCACATCGTCAGGTGCCACTTCCCGGACATGGAGGTGGACTAGGAAGGAGGACGGCCCGTGAGGAACATTGTCATCGGATACATAGCCACCCTCGCCATCATCATCACAGCCTGGATGCTGATAATCCCGCCGGAGGAGAAGGTCATGCAGAAGCTGGCGCAGGAGAAGATGGCGACGACCGTTCGAGCCCTCCAGTCAGAGATCCTCAGCAGGTACGGAACCGTCTCGATCTCGGGAAACCTGAGCTACATGATCTACACATACAGGAACGTCAGCATAACTCACTACGAGGTCATGCCAAACCTGTCCACCATAGTGATATACTTCGATGTAACCCGCCTCAACCGCGTGAAGAGATTCGGAACCGTCATCAAGGAGTACTACCTTCCCCCCGAAAATAAGTCCATAGTCGCGAGAAAGGTCGGCGAGGCGTGGCACGTAGACACCTCTACCATCAAGAACCTGACCACGACGGGTTAGGCCGGGAGCAGTGACCTGATTAGGCCACGCGCCCTCCTCACAAGATCGTCGAGGGGAATCCTCGGCGGGTGGAGAAGCTCCCTCAACTCCGCAAGAGAGGCCTTGACCGCCGTTACCCTCTCAGGATCCACCTCCCTTTGGCCGTAGAACTGCTCTTCGAAGACCTGGGTAATCCTCCTTGCATGGTCAACCCCCCTTGCGCCCCGGGCTTCGAGCCAGGAGACGTACTCCCTCGGCGTCTGGGATGGTCTTCGGGGAAGGCCCGCCCGGTCGAACAACTCAAGCATCGCTTGGTACGCCCCAAGAGGTGTTAGGGCTTTCACACGCCTCCTCCATAGATGCAGGATGAGTATGGAGGCGAGGACCAGGGATGTGAGCAGCAAGGTCCATCTTGCGGCACCCCCTTTCTGTGGAGGTTGCGGCGGAAGTCCGATCTGGAACTTGAGCGCCCCCAGCGACGCTCCGATGCGTCCCCGGCCCGCGAACTTAGCGACGAGGAGGTGGGAGCCCGGACCGGCTTCGAGCGGCACTGTGACCAAACCCGACGAATTGGCCTGGTATCTTCCTATGACGACGGAGTCGAGGAGGACCTCAACCTCCGCGTTAGGTATTGGACCGGACGGTCCGTTGACCCTGATTAGAACCGATCTCTTCGACTCATCTGCGAAGGAGACCGAGACCCTAGGCCTAAAGCGGATGGGAAGCGATACGGCTGTCTTCGAGCCATTGAAGAGATCGTTCCCCTCGCAGAGCACGGTTAGCTGGGCGTTTGAGAGAGAAGCCGCCTGGGGAGGAAGGTTGCAGAGAGCCATGAAGGACCCGTCGGCCATAGTCTCGGTCTTCCTGAGCAGGACCGGCATCGTCTCCCTAGGCTTCACCATCGGTGGAAAAGGCATCCCCCTGGTGTTCAGGGTCACGTTGATCGCTACCCTAGCTGCGGGATCCCTCCAATCAGGTCCGGCAAGCACCACTCCCTCCACCAAGAAGGGTTCATCCGGCGAGGCGTAGGGGGGAAGGTGGGTCAGCTGTATCCTCGTTGCCTGCTTCGCCGGGAGCTCGGGATATGGAAGCGTTCCACCCAAAATTGAGTACGCATCTACAGCATCGGCGA
>CAYWSC010000132.1:0-5698 GCA_964460695.1 Hadarchaeota archaeon (SeqCode) | reverse complement strand
CAGTGGCTGAAGGTCCCTGTCTCCCCAGAGATATCGGTTCAGGACAATCTCGACCTAAACGCGACTTGGCATGCGAGACTTGACGGCAACCCCTATCGGTCGGGGAGACAGGTCGGACCTGGGCGGCATGAATTGTCGGTCGAGTCGAGGGACGCTGCTGGGAACCTTGCCTACTCCATCCTCCGCTTCACAGTCGACGTCGAAGCCCCGACGTTGCATGTCAACATCAGTGACGGCGCGGCGTTCAACCGACCCGTCAGTGTCGCCGCGTATGCGGAGGACGACCTGGATCCCCACCACAACTTCCTATCCAGGCTCGATGGACACGCATATGCGGGCCAGCGGATCGGGCCTGGACACCACGTCCTAGAACTCTATGCGAATGACCACTCTGGCAACAGGGCCCATCTCTCCCTACGCTTCACAGTGGATCTTCAGCCTCCATCCCTGCAGGTTCCTTTGGCAAATCTCTCCTGGCACCGAGATACCTTGGACATCGGGGTCGCCGTGGCCGACGACCTGGATCCCTCGCCGCGGCTGAATGTCACGGTCGATGGTGCCGCCCAGGAGGGTCCAAGGATAGTCCTTTCAAGCGAGGGGCGACACACCATTGGCCTTCGGGCAAAAGACCAAGCTGGAAATGCCGCCGAGAAGACGGTTGTCGTCTTCATCGACTGGACGCCACCATCCGTCAGGCTCAGCCGCGTCTCCAACGGCACCTTCGACGGATACCTCTCTCCGAGCATCACGGTTGCCGACAACGTCGACCCACAGCCCCAGACCACGATCTCCCTCGACGGGTCTCCTTATCAGCAGGGAGAAGTCATTCGCGACGGTTTCCACCAGCTTCTAGTCCGGTCGGTCGACCACGCGAACAACACTGCAACGGCGCTGTGCCGATTCACCATCGACACCCATCCCCCGCAAATCGATGCAGAGGTTGCTGACGGCGCGACCTACCGGACTCCATTCAAGCCGCGGATCGCGGCGAGGGACGAGCTGGGCAACTCCACTTTGACCATATATCTTGACGGAGACAGGTACACAGTGGGGGAAAGGATAGGCCCCGGAAAGCATACAATGACCATCGTCGCCCGCGACGATGTCGGGAACGAGGCTAGGATGAAGCTCGTATTCAAGGTCAGGGCCAAGACGCCCCTGGGGGCGGCTGGCGCTTTCCTGGCTCTAGCCGTACTGGTTGTGGCCGTTCTTCTCCTGAGAGGGAGGAAGCAGCCGCGCCGTAGAACCGGTCGAGGGCTCTAGATGTCTGTAGTCTAAGTTCTTGTCCGTGCTACCTTTTGTCCCGGCAGCGTTCATTCGGAGCTGTTTAAAAAGAGGCGAATAACGCCGTTAACAGATGTACCTGACATCCTCTGCCTGCATAGACTGCGGGAGATGCATCCGTCGCTGCCCCGCGGGCGCGATTAGGAGGACGCCGGATGGCTACTACGCAACCTGCATCCTGTGCGGAAGGTGCGCCGAGATATGTCCGTCGAAGGCGATAAGGACTAACCGCCTTGGCGGGCTGTACGTCGACAGGGAGCGCTGCACCGGCTGTGGCCTCTGCGCCGCCGTATGCCCAACCGAGAGCATCGAGATGGTAGAAAACCGCCCGAGGGGCATCTGCTTGAACTGCGGGTTGTGCGCCAAGGTTTGCCCGGTGGGCGCGCGGGTCAAAGTGCCGACTGACAAAGGGCTGGGAAGAATCCTCCCTCCGCAGCCGTCGCCGCTGGCTGTGCCGGCTGACACCAGCATGCCCGCGCGGAGGGAAGAAACGTCAGAGGGCTGAGGCCCTGTCGGTCTTTCTTGGGCGTTTTCTAAGCGATCCCGCCGTCTCTTTCTCCGGCGGCGGGTAAACTAGGACCCCGTCCCTTAGCCTTGCGAAGCTTGTCAGCCGGTGCTCGACGACCGTTTTCGCGTCAACTATGTGGATGACCCGCCATCCACGGCAAGCAAGGTAGTCGGATAGAATCCTCCTGTGGCACCTGAAGTAGTGCCTCTCTGCGCACATGAAGCAGGTTGTCCTGGCCAGTGCGAGTAGCATGAGCTCCTCGACAGCCGTTCTGAAGTCCTCGGTGAGGGTGTGGTCCGCATAGTTTCTGAAGCCCGGGCTACTCCACCCAAGGTTAGGCGAGGAGGTTCCAAGGCCTCTCTTCCTCCACCCACCCAGTCCATCCCCCATCCAAACATACTCTATGCCCGCGTTGGAAAGCCACCTCTCCATGGCCCCGCGGTCGAAGTGGGGATATCTAGAGGAACTTGGAAATCGCCTGACGTCCACCAGGATCTGGATGCCGAAGAGGCGGATCAGGGATAGAAGCTCATCGCTGCTCCTCGTCGAGTGGCCGATGCTGTATATCGTATCCCGATTTTCCTGCCGGCGGAGGCTGCTCCCAGTCAGTGCTCGAACCCCCCTCCTAGTGCATTCCTGGGATTACAAAGTGGCGGCTAGAGATGTGTGAGCCGGGAATCATTTAAAGTCGAGCCGTCTCAGCTGCCTGCATCCTTGCTGAGGGAGGCTGCATGGAGATCTACGCTTCGATAGAGGACGTCCCCCTGCCAGCCCTGGAGAGGGACGACGTCGTGGCGATAAAGCTTCACATGGGTGAGCGGGGTAACAAGGCCCACGTGCGCCCGGAGGATGTCGCGCTGCTTGTCAAGAGGATAAGGCAGATGGGGGCACGGGTATTCCTGGCCGACACAACGACGCTTTATCACAGGAAGCGCTACACCGTGGAGGACTACCTCGAGACCGCCAGGCTCAACGGATTCGACGAAGAGTCCATAGGGTGCCCCATAGTGATAGCTGACGAGCACGGCGGCAAGAGGGTCGACGGGATAGACGTGGCGAAGGGGCTTCTGGAGGCTAACTGCCTGATCGTCTTCTCCCACGCCACAGGCCACATAACCACCGGATTCGCAGCGGCCGTTAAGAACGTGGCGATGGGCTGCGTGACCAAGAGGGGGAAGAGGTACATCCATAGCGCGGGCTGGCCCAGGTACAGGGAGGACCTGTGCGAGAGATGTGGAGACTGCACAGAGGCATGCCCCTTTGGCTTCCTAGTCCTCAAGGAGCGCATCGAATTGAACCTCAAGGACTGTCCCGCCTGCGAGAGGTGTCTAAACGCCTGTCCCACAGGGGCCCTCTACAGGCCGGAGGGGGCAATGGAGGAGTGCTACCGCAGGTACGCCCAGAGCTTCAAGGCCGTAGTCTCCTGCTTCGAGAAGGTCTTCTATATAAACGAGCTGAACAGGGTCACAAGGTTCTGCGACTGCAGCACCGATCCTGGCCAGGTTCTTTGCGACGGCTTGGGATTCGTCGCCTCCGAGGATGCCGTAGAGCTGGATCTGAAGTCTGTAGAGATCATAGCCCGGGGAAATCCGGAGGCTCGAGAACTCTTCGGGGAGAAATGGGAAAACTTCTCAAGACACGTGCTGGGTCGCATAACGGAAAGGAACGATTAGCAGATATCTATTCAAAGGTCTGGACGCACTGGGATCATCTCTCGACTTGAGCATAGTAGTGCGATGCTCACGGCGAAGCTGCTTTCTCGGAGATCATCCTGGCATAGGTCCTTACGTATAGTATGGTCAGAGGTCAGAGCGTAACACTCATATTCCTCGTGGTAGATTGGGCAGTATCGGCGGAGTGTATATTCATGAATGCGTCTGACAGAGAGAAAGTGGATGAGATTATGTCACGAATTTGTAAGAATGCTGGTGTAGGCCTTGTTGAGGCTAGGACGATGCTTCACAAATACGTCTGTGAAGGCAAGTGTGATTGGTATAGAAGTAAGAGTAGGCAAGTCGGCTTTGACAGGTCAGATTTGACTGAAAGTCAGAGGGAGATGATCGAGGTGGCAGTTAGGCAGGTGATGGCCGATTCGGGGATCGAATATGCTAAGTGGAGTATACATAATATTCTATGTCCAGGTCATCCCAGACCTAGGCCTGGCGATTCATCATAGAGCAAGCAGAGATTCTCCCAGTGCTTATCATCTACCCGGACTTTCTCGATTTCCCACTTCTGCCCCTCGAGAAGGCTTTCCGGCGATCAAACTAGGTCAAACGAGTCAGCGAGATACTCCTGTTGTCGGCATAGTCAATCTCCTCTTGCGACAGGTTAACCTGTGAGAGTTTCAAGCATCCAGCGCTTCTCTTCCGCTAGACACGATGTCTTGTATGTCTTGTATGTCTTCTATGGCCAGCTGAGAAACAGCCACGATAGAGCGCCCTCACCACGGCAGTCTCTCCGGACTTGTTGTCCTCACTCATCCTGCAGATGAGGGCCCAGGCAAGGATTTGGTGAGGTTGGAATTCCACAAGAGTTGGAAGCCGGCTTGGAGGGAAAATGCTTTTAGGGGCGTCGCGCTGAAGGGGGAAGCGTGTGTTGGAAGAGGCACTCGCTCTGCATGGTAGCCGCTCTGTTGCTCGTCTCAAGCGTCTGCGTCCAGGATTCCATCGGAGCCGATAAGATACGCGTCCTCTTGACGGGCAGGGTGTCCCGCAACTTTCTCATCGCCACATGGTTCATGACCGAGCCGATGGTCGACCCCCTCTTCGTCCCCAGCAGAGCTCTCCCTCTATCCCAGATCAGGAAGTACGTGAGGATATACTTCCCCAGAACGTATAGGGACGTCAGGAAGCAGGACTTCTTCATCTTCGCAGGAACCATAATGAACATGTTCAGCCCGAAGCAGCAGAAGTGGATGCGGGATGCGATACACGACGGATCCGGGGGACTGAACTCCAGATCGATGCTCAGCGGGATATACTACCCCGAGTGGGCCAACTCCTTCACCCAGCAGGCATTCCCAAACGACGTGGATGCCCTCATGCGCGTCGGAAAGATCTACCGAAGCGGACAGGACGTCACGATAATTCTGGAGGATAGGCCGGATCTACCGCCCGTCCTCACCATGTTCAAGGATAAGAAGATCCAGTGGCACCTGACGGACTACAGCTGTGCCCTGGTCATTCCCAGGCCCGGGGCGACAGTCTGGTCATGGATCAAGGGTCCCTTCGCCGACTACGCAACTGTGAAGCCTGGGTGCACGCCCCACGTGATATCCTGGAGGTACGGCAACGGCACCACCTGGACTACCCACGACAGGCTGGTGAACTGGTGGGAGGACCCGGTGGCCAACCCCTACGGAATGGACATGATCATGAACATGATCCTCTACAGCACCGGCAGGAGGCTTCCAGACGACATAGACGTGGTGCACGAGATAAGATCCAAGATCAGCGAGTACAGGACCAGGGAGATGCTGCTCATGGCAACGGTGGAGTTCGCCGAGAGCTTTGGGGCAAACATGAACCCGATCCTAAAGAGGCTGGGCGAGATAACGGACGAGAGGAAGGAGGCCGAGGAGCTCTACCTAGAGCAGGAGTATCTTGAGGCGAGAGATCGGTACGACGGCATCATAGGAGAGATCCAGCAGCTCAGCGCAGACGCTATACGCAGAAAGGACAGGGCCATGGTCTGGGTCCACGTCATCCAGTGGCTGACCGTCAGCGGAACCTCCATGTTTGCGGGATTCGTGCTGTGGACTCTCATGATAAGGCGAAGGCTCTACAGGCAGGTCGGGACCACAAGATTCGCCGGACTTAGGTAGGGTGCCACCGTCTCTGTCTCGATTGCGCCGAGCCGGGCTGGCCTCTTCGGTTCCGTCGGTTTCTCCGTCTCAGAGTCCTC
>CAYWSC010000131.1:0-5702 GCA_964460695.1 Hadarchaeota archaeon (SeqCode) | reverse complement strand
TTACCTCCACCGCGATGGTGGCAGGGGTGTCTCTGTGGACCCTCATGGTTCGAAGGAGGGCCTACCGCGCTGCAGGCGTGACTAGACTTTCCCGAGAATGAGGCCGTGATACGACTAGAGACAGAAGGCGGGTATTGAGATCCTGCCGTTGCGAGCAGAGGAACCGTTCGACGAGCGGAAGCGGAGAGGACGTAAGCCTGAAAGAGGTCGTAGGGATCGCTGGACACCGAGGCTGCCCGATCGTTGGTGTGCCCCTCGAGCTGCCGGTGGACTGTGACGGGGAGTATGGGCCCATCGTCTGGACCGACGACCGGATTGACAAGCCCGGGACCGTCCTGTGCGTCGGCTAAGAGGGCTCGGACATCTGGAGATCGGAGCTTCCCGAAACAGGTGCGCTTCTGGCCACGTGCATCAGGTTTGTCCAAGCGTTCGGCGACGTCGACGGCAATGGGGATCTGGACCTGGTTTGACATCCTCCCTGGGCGTCTTCTGCGCCGATATCGGAAGAAGCCCGCCGGTCCTAGTATGGAAGACAAATCTGACGAAGTGGAGCGAGCAAGGGCTGCTTCCGAAGGAGGCTTGTCAGAGCGCCTGGTCCTCGTACCAGCTGATAGCCGACATCGACTGAAATGGAAGGCCTAGGGAGCTGCTTCTAGAGCCATTTCCCATAGTGGCGGACGGGCGACGGGAACTCTTCAGGCGTACTACCTCGATGAGCATGTCGCCTTGGGAAAAAGCCAATAGAGCGGGGCCTAGTGGGGAGATGTCGATGAAGACGGGTTGAGCGAGTGGATCTGTGACCTGGCCGGGCGGCCCTATCCTGAAAGCCAGGTCTACTGCATAACTGCCAACGGTGCCTTTCCAGCGGCGTCCCCGTGGCCCGAGTACTATCATAGTGCTTATCCAGCGGAATACCAGAACTCACAGGAATGGCTACCTCTAAAGGGCGCGTATTCAAACTCTCTGTGGTTTCCAGTGCCCGCTGTGATTTGGCTAGAGATAGCTGCACTGTTACCCATCACTTGGGTCCCAAAAGTCGGCGGATGTCGTGAAGACACTCTTGGTGAGGTGCTCGATGACCGGCGCGATCCGCAGAGAGGAAGACGCGTCCCCGAGGATATGCCCCGGACGTGGGGGATGCCCCAGACTGACATCGGCTGCATTGACCTAGGTGTCTCAAAAGAAAGCGCAAGAGACGAAGACCGAGCCCGGGAAGATCGGTGAGCCTTGTTGGCTCTGCACGCGGCATCGGCGCTGAGGTCGCGTTTAACTTGGACCTCCTGCGCTTGGCTGAAAGCTTCTCTCTGACAGACGCGATTTTCCGAGATTCAACGAGGAAAGACTTTTCAAGGTTTCTGCAAATGCGAGAAAGGGGAAGACCATGTCCTTTGTGAGGCTTGGTAAGAAGGCCGACCTTGTAATCCCCCGCTCGGTCAGGAAGAAGGCCGAGATCGAAAAGGGCGACGTAGTCGAGGTTGTCGCCCTCGGTAGGGGAAAGATCCTTCTGCGCAAGGCTGACGACCTGGCCGGTGTGAGGAAAATGGTGGCGGGTAGGCTGCCTCAGTGGTCAGAATTGGAGGGAAAGGCAGACGCCCTCTTAGACAGGGAAACCCAGAGATGATATCTTGCCAGTGATCGAAACCGATCTGCTGAAGGCGTACCTAGATCCCGATGACCGACTGCACGAGGCCTCACTGAAGGCCTTCGATTCCCTTACCCGGACAAATGGGTACGCCCTTAGCAGCGCAAGCCTGATCGAACTCGACCTTCTTTTGAAGTCCGCAGGGTTCTCAGCGGACGAGAGGGAAGCCGTGTTCCACACCCTAACCATCCGGCTCTTCAGAGCCAATATCATTCCCATAAGCCCGCGCGCACTGACAAACGCCGTGGTCTTGCAGGGAAAATACCGGATACCTCGCTTCTACTTCGACTCCCTCCACCTGGGACTTGCTATGTGCCACGACGGGAAGATCATCTCATCGGATCAGGAATTCGACCGTGTGGAGGAAGTTGAGAGAATCGATCCAGCTGAACTATGAACACCGCAGCTGCGGCTGTCACTAACTGTAGGGATCGTCCGTTGGCCGCGCGAAGGACTACGTTTAGGGCCTGAAGGTTCGCAAATCTCCTCGATACCGGATGGGACGTTTTGCCTACACCGCTGCGGAGCCGTTCACCCGAGTATTGAGTTCCAAGCGAGCCCCTGAAAACCCAGACAGCGCCCATCTTTCGTCGAACATCCAGACCTCGCCTGAGCCATCACAGCACTGGCGCCAAGCCAACGTTCGCAGCAGCCATTTGTAGTGTCCGTCCGCCTTTGCTGCCCCGATCAACCCTCCCATCCACAGATAGATAGTGCTTGGAAAGAGAGGACGAAAGTCGATACGGCGGAAAGCTCTCTTGCTCGTCGCATGCGGAAATCTCCCATCCGATGATCACCGCGCTTCGTTCCAGCAGCCCTAGGCAGGCCTTTGGCTGTAAAACTGCACGATGCGGGCATTCCATGTCAGCACCACTCCCTCCGGAATCACGCATGCCACCACCAGTTCGAACTCCCTCGGCTTTCTGGATGCGTCAACCTCAATGCGCCAAGCCTGCCAGGGGGCCGGATAGCTCTCCTCCCGCACAACGGGCCGGCATGAACAGTCCCTCCCCTCCATCTCCGCGTCGGCTGCGAAGTGCTTTCTGATGTCACCGATCATAGCTGAGAAACCATCTTTTGTTAGCTCGCACGTGACGAGCAACAGCCCGCCTTTTCTCAGAGCTGGCACAGTGCAACAGAACTCGAAACCTCTTCACCAGTCCCTTGGATCGATTCTCCTGAACCTTGGGCTCGGGAAGACTGTCCTCGTCCCCAGCGGATGCGACATGGACCTCTAGATCCCTCGAGGGTTCGTCGAAAGGCCCTTGGTCGGAGCGTACTATCCGCCAGCCCGTTATCCATATTCGTTGCTCGGTGGTGTCGATGTCTACCTCCAGTTCCGGGCCATCACCCAGGTTGACTGATCTTCCACTGATGAGGTTGGTCCATGACTCAGCACGGAGGCCCGAGCCGGTATCGAAGCGGTAGAGGAAGAAGGGCGAGCTAAGTTCGAATTCGGTGCCTCGCCTTTCAACAGAGCACATCAATACTTCGTACTCGCAGGTCCGGCCGAGAGATCCAGACACAAATTGTTTTCCTCTTCGGGGGAGTTCGCCTAACGGCTTTGGAGCGTCTGCCGTTCAAAGTAGCCTGCATGCGACTTTGGATTCCGCGTCCGCCCTCGCCGGCTGATTGACAGCTTCCTCTGTTCTGTCGGCTACTGGGATCACCTCTGGTCCATTTCACCCAGATATGCCTGCGGAGGCGCATCTAGTACTCTGTCACGGCGTGATAAGAAGGGACTGTGGGCTGGATGCCGCTGCGAGAAGTTTGGATAGATCCGTATTGGTCTCCGACAGAGCGTCAGTAATGGACTTTTGCATGGGTACTTGCCCAGGAGATTCGACAGTGATCGAAAACGGGGGCGTCAGCGGAGCTGGTTCAATTTGGCTAGAGATGTTGCGAAGGACGCCGCTTGTCCACGTTGTCCGGCATGTTTCGCCGCGGAGGCAACACACTTCAGTTGGGGTCGTAGGAGCCCTCTGGTGGTCTTTCAAGCATTCTGAATAAGGGGGTGCAGCATTTGGAAGAACCTATTTCGAGGCATGTGAAGGTCGGCGTGAAGCCTGTGTTTGTCCGGCTTGTGCACTCTGCGGCCTACGAGGGTCCGTGCAGGGTTGGAAGTCCAGAGGACTTAGACCCGGAAAGAGAGAAAGAGAAGGCGAAAAAGGCGTTTGAGCGCTTCGTCCAGGATCTTCGATCGAACGTTGGCGAGGATGCGCTCCTCCTAGACCCTGTCCTACTGACTTGGACCGATAGATGGCAGATACCTGAAAGAGAGCTCGAGAAGCTGGACCAGGACCTTTCAGACACAGACCTGTTCCTGGTCTCCGGGGGGCTTGCTCAATACCCGGCAATCGCCATTGCCAAGAGGTATGGGAAGCCCGTGGCGATGGTGGGGTCGGTGGTGACCGTCGACGTCGCCGCCCACCTCAGGGCAAGAGGCATGGAGGGGTATGCCCCTATGAACTTCGATGAGCTTTCCCGGCTGACAAGGCTGATGATGGTGAGGAAGGCGATCTCAAAGATGAGGATCTTGGTTGTTCTGGAGGGAGACCTAATCCCCGTGGGTGTGGCAAGCACCATCTGGGATTTGCAGGATCTGGAGGATCGCTTTGGCGTCGGGCATGTGACCGTTCCCTCCAGCCTACTCTTCGATGTCATGGAGGACCTCTCGGAGGAGGAGTCCCGCCGTGCAGAGAGAATGGCCGACGCGCTGATGGAGGGCGCCGAGGAGGTCCACATGGAGAGGAGCAACATCCTCCCCTCTGTGAGGTTCTACTTGGCGGCGAGGAAGGTGATGAAGAGCTACGGATGCAACGCGCTGTCCATTCCCTGCTTCGAGGTATGCGCCAAGCAGATCGCCCAGAAGAGTAGGGTGACGTTCTGCCTGACCCACAGCCTGCTGAAGGACGAGGGGATTCCCTCGGCCTGTGAGGGCGACATCAACGTCCTTATGGCCATGGCTCTTCTCATGTACTTGTCAGGCAAGTCCGCGTACATGGGGAACTCATATCCCGTTGATGAGGAGCATAACATCCTCGCCGTCCATCACGATGTCCCCGGCCTGCGGATGAAGGGACTGGACGGGCCTATACTTCCCTACGAGGTGAGGAACTTCACCCATGCAGGATGGGGCGCGACGATAAGGTACGACTTCTCCCGCGACGTTGGCCAGCCGGTTACACTTGCAAGGTTCGACCCGAGGGCTACGAGGCTCCTTGTCGCCGAGGGCAGGATCGCGGGTGGAGGTGGACTAGACGAAATAGGGTGCTCTCTGCGCGCCCACGTCCAGGTTCGGGACCTCGTCGAGCTGTTCCGCGCCGAGGCTGACTTTGGACACCACCTGGCCATGGTCTACGGGAGGTACGCTTCGGAAGTCAAAGAGCTTGGCCGAATGATGGGGTTCGACGTGGTGCAGGTATAGCCGACTCAAGGGGAGCCGGGGACCCCCGAGGGACCAGATGACGCCGACGACGCGGATCCTTGGAAGCGATCTTCCCGACATCCCTGACCAGGTCTAGAGGCATGGCGATTCGGAACTGCAACATCCTGGCATCAACCGGCGTGACGGTCAATCGCTCGCGCCCAGAAATGTAACAGAGTTTGCCGAGAACGTGGGAAAGACCGTGAAGCACTTCGCTGGAAGGATCAAGTACTGGGGAATCTGGAACGAGCCAAACATCGGCTTCTTCATGGGAACTGCTGACCGGTATCGCGAGGTACTCGAAGCTGCGCATGCCGCTGCAAAAGAGGCGGACCCAAACTGCGTTGTGCTTTTCGGCGGCACCGCGGGCTTTGGCTTCGACTTCATTGAGGAGGTTTGCTCGAAGGGCAACGCTCGGAAATGCTTCGACATTCTCAACGTTCACGACTATCCCCCGTTCCCAGAGGGAAACTACTACCTCGAACTCAGAGACGCGACTCGCCTCGCTAGGAGGCTGGGAAAGAAGGAGGTCTGGGTCACGGAGACGGGAAGAGGGGCATTCGGAGATCAGCAGGCCGCGTTCCTCGCCAGAGCTTTCCTCATCAGCCTTACCCTCCGCAACAAGGGGATAAA
>CAYWSC010000130.1:0-5721 GCA_964460695.1 Hadarchaeota archaeon (SeqCode) | reverse complement strand
GGATGGAGGTTATGTAGCTGTAGAAGGTCAGCCTGCCCTCGGATCCGGCCTCCCTAACGGTGAGATAGACCTGTTTTAGCTGGCCCATCAAGGCGGAGAGGTGCTTATCTATGCCGAATCCGATTAGGGAGAGATAGCCCCCTACGAGGAAGAGCACCGCGACGAGACCCGCCCATGGAGCCTGATAGACATTTGCTATCCCAAATATCACGAGGGCAAGTCCGGGCAGCCCGAGGAATACCCTAGCCCTTCGGGGGTCGGAGGCTATCTCGGAAAGGTACTTCGTGATGATGAGGTACATCTCCTCGAGCTTTTCGCTCTGCTTCACCACGACTCTCTCCGTCGCCGTTATCCTCGTCCTCTCCTGGATTATTGGGAGGATCTCCTCGTCTGACAGCCCATCGGAAACGAAGATGGTCTCGTCAGGCCGAATCCGCTTCACCACTTCCTCCAGCTGCCTGGCAAGCTTCATATCCGACTCTACGCCCACGTTGCCGTCACCGGTTATCGTGACGACGGAAACCGACACCTTCTCCCCGTTCCTCTCCGCTGCCTCCTTTATAGAGTCGGCCAGCCCGACGGCCCTCAAAATCGAGTTCACATCGCTGTCCTCTGCGTCCACCAGGCCGAGCTCACAGGCCGCCTGGATGTTCTCCTCCCTCCCGACGATCGGACCCTTTATCTGGGCCTTCCTCCCGAGGTCGTCGTCCCTGTCGACACAGAGAACCATGATCTTCTTCAAGGCTCCAGCTCCGGCCTTTTCAAGTTTGTTGAAAATTTGATAAAGGTTATTGTCCGGTCCCGTCGCAGGGTTACGTACCGCGCCACGGCGGCCCAGATGGCTGTTTGTCTTGCTGGACTGCCTCCGTTCTGCCTGTGGGGATGGCCTCGACAAGAGTTTTCAATAGCCTGTGCGACTCGGCCGTGTTACAATGCAGACCAGGACCTTTGCAGTCGGCGGGATGACGATCACGGAGAAGATTCTCGCGTACTCCTCGGGGAAGGAACACGTCAAACCCGGCGAGATCGTCGAATGCAAGCTCGACCTGGTCTTGGCAAACGACGTGACTGGTCCCCTAGCTATCGAAAGGTTCAACAGGATAGGCGTGGAAGACGTGTTCGATAGGCGCAAGATAGCCCTCGTCCCCGACCACTACGCCCCCAACAAGGACGTGATGTCCGCCCAGCAGTGCAAGGTGCTGAGGGAGTTTGCACACGAAAAGGGTATAGAGAACTACTGGGAGGTGGGCCGCGTCGGGATAGAACACGTCTTGCTCCCTGAGTCTGGGCTGATCCTGCCTGGAATGACGATCATAGGCGCTGACTCTCACACCTGCACGTACGGCGCCTTCGGCGCGTTCGCCACTGGGGTCGGCTCGACCGAGGCCGCCGTAGCAATGGCCACTGGAAGTTGCTGGTTCAGAGTGCCGGAGACACAGCTGCACGTCGTGAATGGGGCGTTGCCCAAGTGGGTGACCAGCAAGGATCTGATCCTGACGATAATTGGACGCATAGGGGTAAACGGGGCGCCCTACATGGCGATGGAGTTCTCCGGCTCCACCGTGGATTCTCTGACAATGGACAGCAGGGCTACTATGTGCAACATGGCCATAGAGGCAGGGGCAAAGTCGGGCATAATCCAGCCAGACGAGGTCACGTGGAGATACATCGCCGAACATGCCTCTAAGCATTGGAAGGTGGAGGGGCTGTACAGCGACGAGGACTGCCGCTACGCGGCAAGCTTCTACTACGATGCTGGCGAATTGGAACCTGTGGTGGCTCTGCCCTCCCTGCCTTCGAACGTGGTCCCCGCCTCGGAGGCATCCGATATCAGTATCGACCAGGCCTTCCTAGGATCCTGCACAAACGGGAAGCTTGAGGACCTAGAGATCGCTGCGAAGATACTGAGGGGAAGGTCCGTTGACCCAAGGGTAAGGATGATAGTCATCCCTGCGACGTGGAGGATCTACCGTGAGGCCATGGAGAGAGGGATCATCTCCACATTTCTCGATGCCGGCGCCTGCGTCTCGTGCCCCACCTGTGGCCCCTGCCTGGGTGGACACATGGGAGTGCTGGCGGAGGGGGAGAGGTGCATCAGCTCGAGTAACCGCAACTTCGTCGGAAGGATGGGTAGCCCCAAGTCCGAGGTCTACCTTGCTTCGCCAGCAACGGTGGCTGCAAGCGCTATCAACGGGAGGATAACCGATCCGAGGTCTCTATGATGCTGAGGGGAAGGGCACATGTCTTTGGGGACGACGTAAACACAGATGTCATAATACCAGCCGCCTATCTGAACACCTTCGACCCGAATATCCTACGGGAGCACGTCATGGAGGGCGTGCGCCCCGGGTTCATCTCCGAGGTACGGCAGGGCGATATTCTCGTCGCTGGGGACAACTTTGGATGCGGCTCCAGCCGGGAACACGCTCCCCTCGCCATCAAGGCTGCTGGGATATCGGCGGTCGTAGCGTCCAGCTTTGCCAGGATATTCTTCCGAAACGCGATAAACATCGGGCTCCCCGCCCTGGTGGTGAAGGAGTCCAAGCGGATAGCGGAGGGTGACGAGCTGGAGGTTCTCCTGGAGGATGGGGAGGTCAGGGACATCACGCAGGGCTTCACGCTCAGGTTCGAGCCCCTACCTCCCTTCCTCATGGAGATCCTCTCGGACGGCGGCCTGTTAGAGCATGCGAGAAAGAGGATGGGTCTGAATGTATAAGGTAGCGGTCGTTAGGGGAGACGGGATTGGCCCGGAGGTCATAGAAGAGGGCCTGAAAGTTCTCGGGGCAGTCTCAGAGATCTTCGGAATAGACTTTGACTTCATAGACGCGGATGCCGGCGGGGAGGTCTACCTGAAGACCGGGGAGGTCATACCCGACTCCTCCTGGGATGCCATGAGGGAGTCCGACGCGATATACTTCGGAGCGGTCGGCCTAGATCCGAGCAGGCTGCAGCCCGGCATAGCGGAGAGGGCCATCTTGGAGATAAGGTCGGCCTTCGACGAGTATGTGAATCTGAGGCCCACGAAGCTTTTCCCTGGACTGGAGGAGTTCACCCCGCTTAGGCGTGACATAGTCGAAAAGGGGGTCGACATACTCATCGTCAGAGAGAATACTGAGGGTCTGTACTGCAGACACGGCGGAATCTTGAGGGGCGAGACGGAGGAGGGTGGAGACGCGGCGACGAACGTCATGGTCTACACTAGGAAGGGGGTTGAGAGGATAGTCAGGTATGCCTTCGACCTCGCCAAGCGGACGGGAAGGAAGAGGGTCACCAGCGTAGACAAGGCCAACGTGCTCGTCTGCAGCAGGTTCTGGAGGTCGATATTCGAGAGGATCTCCTCCGAGTATCCCGACGTAGAGGCGGAGAATGCCTACGTCGATGCCTTCTGTCAGTGGGTGATAAGGAATCCGTCCTGGTACCGAGTCGTTGTGACGGAGAACCTCTTCGGGGACATAATATCGGATCTCGTTGCCCCCCTTGCCGGAAGCCTTGGGATGATGCCCGGGGGGAACATATCTCCCGGCGGAAAATCCATGTTCGAGCCAATTCACGGCTCCGCTCCCAAGTATGCGGGTAGGAAGGTGGCCAACCCGATTGCGTCCATCCTCGCGGCCAAGATGATGCTCGAGGAGTCCTTCAACGAGACCGAGGCCGCTATGCTGGTTGAGAGGGCCGTGGAAGAGGTGATCAGGGAGGGCAGGGTTCGAACCTACGACATAAGCGACAAGAAGCCTGGGGAGGCCGCATCTACCTCCCAGATGGGAGATGCCATCGTAGAAAAGATGAGGGCCCTAGCCTAGGTCGTTCCGACCCGCCTCTTCAAGTTTGGATCCCTGGAGGCGAGGTTGCGCAAAACGTCCTCGAAGGACTCGTCGGGCTCTAGGATTCTCTTCAAGTATATTCCAGTTCTACCGACTCTGTCTCTGCGACTCAATACGTCCACCCTCTCCTTGACCATCTGGAGGCTCACGCCGACCTTTCTCGCGGCGGCAGCCTCCTGCCCGACTATGGAGTATTCTAAGTGGCCCGTCTCGGTCGGCTCTATCAGCATGAGGCGCTTGTCGATTCCACACACCCTTTCGCCCTTCTCCAGCCCATCCAGGTCTATGCATCCCCCGAAGAAGTAGAACTCCTCCTCTAGGGGGATGGTTTCACCAGGGGAAAGGTGACTGAGACGTCCTCATGAAGATAGATCTGTCCCTTTACTAGGTGCCACGGAGTTGCCTGGACGATCTCCCTCCGCATAGGCGAGGATCCGAGAGCGATCTCCACCGCGTAGGAAGGCACCTGGTGGAGGAGAACGATATCGATATCGCTTCCAGCATGTACGTCGCCCCGGGCTATGCTGCCGTGGACCACCGGCCCGAAATGCCGCAGCCTCCTCATGAGGGAGGCGGCCTCGGCTCTCTTCTCCCTAAGGATCGCCCAGCGGGTTTGGTCATAAACCACCTCCCTGATCGACGGCCTCCTTACGGTCTTCTCCCTGACCAAGACAAGGACCTGTCTCAAGACTTCTTCGTCGCTTCGAGTATCCTGAGGACGTCTCGCCAAGCGGAGAAGAAGCCCTTCTCCGAGTCGGTGGCAAGCGGGGAGTTCCTCTTCTCCCTGAACTCCCTCAGTATCTCCTTCCTGTGCTTGGTTGGGACCTGCCCCTCGATGAACTTGAATATCAGAGAGTCAACGTTCTTGTCAAAAAAAGCTGTTCTCATCCCGAGAAGGGCCTTTCTGTAGCCCCTGCCAAACTCGTTTGCCTTCAGCTTGATCTCGGCGAGGGCCGCGTCCGCCCCCCTAGCGTCGTTTCTCCTCAGGGAGGAGACGAAGTCGGTCAGGGCCTTGACGTTGGATGCTCCCGCGGAGATGCGTGTTGAACTCATGCGGACCATCCTTTAAGAGCAGCGTCATAAAAATATGAGCGGGTCGGGATGCCGCAAGTAATGGATCTGGGAAAGCTGGACCCCGAGCTTCTCTCCAGAGAGGTCTTGGAGGTGCTGCCCTGTACAGATGAGCGAGTTTTGATCGGGCCTGGGATAGGTGAGGACACCTCGGTTGTTAGCCTCAGCGGACTCAGCGATCACCTGCTGGTGGCCTCATCTGACCCAATAACCGGTGCGGAACACGACATCGGCAGGTACGCCGTTCACGTTAATGCGAACGACGTTGCGACCGCAGGCGCCAGGCCCAGCCTCTTCCTCTGCAATATCCTGCTCTCTAAGAGCTCTTCGAGGGAAGAACTCAGGTCGATCCTCTCTCAGATCAGGAGGGAGTGCGAAGCGCTGCAGATTTCTGTCATTGGAGGCCACACCGAGGTTTCCCCCATCGAGAGGACCGTAGTTTCCTCGACCATGCTCGGTTTTGTGAGGCGTGATATGCTGGCCCGTCGAAGGGTCGAGCCGGGCGATCTGGTCGTCCTTACCAAGGGTGCGGGCGTTGAAGGGACATCCATAATCGCAGCCAAGCGGTCAGAGGAGCTTGGCCAGGTTCTCGGGGAGGAGCTTGTTGAGAGGGCCCGTGGATTCGCCTCCAAGATAAGCGTCGTCCCGGAGGCCATGGTGTGTAGCCAGCACCACGTCAAGAGGATGCACGACCCGACGGAGGGGGGAGTACTAGGAGGGCTCATGGAGCTGTCGACGGCGGCGAGGATCAGCCTAGAGGTAAGATTGGCCGATATCCCCGTGGCCGCCGAGACCGACGAGATTTGCAAGGTGCTCGGGCTGGATCCGT
>CAYWSC010000129.1:0-5776 GCA_964460695.1 Hadarchaeota archaeon (SeqCode) | reverse complement strand
GCCGGCATAGCAGCTCTTTCGGAGCGGAGCGCGCTTATAAGGAGGATCTTCGGCGAGTATATGGAGACATCGGTCGAGGCGGTCTCTCTCAACGATCTGCTGCTGATCGGGGTCCCTGCTGAGCTTTTCGTCGAGTATGCCCTTGAGCTGAAGAAGACTGTGGAGGGGAAGACGGTGATGCTCGTAGGGTACTGCAACGACATAGTCGGCTACGTGGTGACCCCTGAGGCAGATGAGGAGGGAGGCTACGAGGCCGGGGCAAGCTTTTTGGACCCGTCGAGCGGCCGGATAATAGTCGAGGCGGCTCTCGCCCTGTGCCGAGAACTCGCCGAGGACAAGCAGGCCGGGACGCCTCTACCTCCTTAGCCTGTACCTCCTGCTCCTCTTGGGAACCCTGCGCTTCGACGCCGCGGGGGATGTTGGGACGGTCTTGGCCGGAGCCTTGGCCGCGGCTTTCGCGCCGATGGGACCCAGCTCGGAGAGCCTCCTTTGGTACTCCGAGTCGTACTCCAGGTAGATGAAGAAGACGATGAAGCCGAGGGCAGCTATACCAACCGTCCAGGCAACCCTCACCCAGTTAAGAGGCACCAGATCTACCTCTCGGCTCAAGAGTCGCTCCGCTGAAAAATGGTTACGAGAGGACAGGCCTCTCTTCGTGCGGAAGCTTTTTCTCAAGGGCGCTTGCAACCGATATCAGCCTGCCCTCCTCGAAGTACCTTCCAATCATCTGGACCCCGATGGGGAGGCCGTCGGCGAAGCCGGATGGGTAGGAGATGGCTGGAAGGCCGACCAGGTTGACGGGGACCGTGTCGACGTCCTGAAGATACATTGTGAGAGGGTCGGCCAGCTCCCCGATCTTGAAGGCCGGGGACGGCATCGTGGGCGTGACGAGGAAGTCGACCTTCTCGAAGGCCCTCTCAAAGTCCCTCTTTATCAGGGTCCTTATCTTCAGAGCCTTCATATAGTAGGCGTTGTAGTACCCCGCCGAGAGCGCGTAGGTGCCCAGTATGATCCTGCGCCTCACCTCTGCCCCGAATCCCCTGCCCCGAGTGTCGGAGTAGGCCTTTATCCAGTTCGCCTTTGAGGGGACCGAGAACCCATACCTCACGCCGTCGTACCTTGCGAGGTTCGAGCTCGCCTCGCACATCGCTATTATGTAGTAGGTTGCAAGGGAGTACTCCAAAGACGGAAGGGAGACCTCCTCCCTCCGGGCACCCATCTCCTCGAGGGCGTCTGCCACCCTGAAGGTCGCCTTGACGACCTCCTCGTTCGTCCCCTCGCCGAGAAACTCCTCGGGGACGGCGAAGACCTGGCCGTCTACGTCTCCACCGAGGTAGCTGGTGAGGTCTTCGGTGGGCCTGTCGATGGATGTGGCGTCTTTCTCATCCCTGCCCGCGACGACCGATAGCAGCAGGGCGCTGTCGGCCACGTCCTTCGTGATGGTTCCGATCTGGTCCAGGCTGCTTGCGTACGCGATGAGACCGTAGCGGCTTACCCGGCCGTAGGTGGGCTTGAGACCCACCACGCCACAGAAGCTTGCGGGGCACCTGATCGAGCCGCCTGTATCGGTTCCTAGCGATAGCGTGGCCTCGTCGGCGGCCATGCACGCTGCACTGCCCCCGGAGGAGCCGCCGGGAACCCTGTCCAGGCTCCACGGGTTGTATGTCGGGCCGAAGTGGCTGGTCTCGGTGGTCGTCCCCATGGTGAACTCGTCGCAGTTCGTCTTCCCTATTATGACGGCGCCCTCCTCTATCAGCTTCTCGACGGCGGTGGCCGAGTAGGGGGGAATGAAGTTGTAGAGCATCCTGCTCCCACAGGTGGTACGGATACCCTTGGTCACTATGCTGTCCTTTATGGCGATGGGGAGGCCACGGAGCCGGCCGGGGTTCTCACCGGACTCGATCCTTCTATCTATCTCCTCGGCCCTCTCCATGGCGCCCTCGCGATCCACCGTTATGTAGGCGTGAACCTTCTCCTCCACCTGGTCCAGCCTCTCCAGCACCGAGGACACCAGTTCGGTGGAGGAGAGCTTCCCGCTGTCTATGGCCTCAAGAGCCTCGTACGCCGTGAGCTGATACGGCTTTGGGGACATCTCTGCCGCGTCCACCTCAACGCACTCAACTTAAATGTTCCCGGGAGCTCAGCCTGAAGAGGAGTTCTTCTCCAGGAGGTTGAGGATCGTCGTTGCGACCCAGTCATAGCCGTACCTAGAGGTGTTGAGAACCACGTCGAACATCGTAAGGTCTAGCTCATGGTCGAAGAGCTTGCGCACCAGGTGTCTCCTCTCCCTGTCGCTGTCCTCAACGACCTTCGCCGCCCTCTCCAGGTCGATCTCCCTTCTGAATGCGACGTGGCGCACCCTCTCCTCCTTCGGGGCGGTCAGAAAGCCGGTCAGGTCGAACTTCCTATCAAGAACGAGGAGGGCGGCCCTCCCCTCTATTATCAGGTCCTCGTCCTCGTCCAGGTACTCCAGCACCTTGTTCCTCAGCAAGACGTCCAGGTCGTACTCCCCGGACCTGCTCTCCTCCTCGAAGGTCTGGTAGGGGATTCCCCTCTCCTTGATCAAGTCCTTGATAGCCACGTAGCTGTTGACGACCTTGAATGACTTACTCTTGGCGATTATGTTGGCCACCTCGGTGCATCCTGCTCCGAGCCAGCCGGTAAGCAGCAGCCTCATACAACATGGTTAGAATCATCCGATAAATAGCCTTTCCAAATTGCGGGCCAGGCGGGATCCGTTTTCGAGGGGTAGCGCTGGATCCCCGGATCCCCGTCGAGAAACACTTAATTAAGCAGTTTCCCGAGGGCTTGCATCTTCGGCGGGCTTGAAAATGGCTGTCAAGGCTCTCGAGAAGAGGTTCGACCCAGTGAAGCTGGAGGCAGAGGTCCAGCGCTGGTGGGAGGAGAACGAGGTCTACGAGAAATCGAAGGCCAAGAACTCGAGCAGGCCCGTCTACTACTTCCTTGACGGGCCCCCGTACTGCAGCGGGTCTATTCACATCGGCACAGCGTGGAACAAGATCATCAAGGACGCGGTCCTGCGTCACCTCAGCATGACGGGGAAGAACGTGAGGAGGCAGCCGGGCTGGGACTCCCACGGCCTCCCCATAGAGGTGAAGGTTGAGAGGGAGCTGAAGCTCAAGACCAAGAAGGACATAGAGAACGTGGTGGGGGTCGAGAACTTCATCAAGGCCTGCAAGGACTACGCCAAGAGGCACATGGAGACGATGACCAGGCAGTTCAAGAGACTCGGCGTTTGGATGGACTGGGACAGGCCGTACATAACCTTCGACCCCAAGTACATGGAGGCCGGCTGGCACTCCCTCAAGAAGGCCCACGAGAGGGGGCTGCTGGTGCAGGACCTGAGGGTCGTCCACTGGTGTCCTCGCTGCGAGACGGCCCTGGCCGAGCACGAGGTCAGGGGGGAGTACGAGGACAGGGAGGATCCGTCGATATACGTCAAGTTCAGGCTGAGGGAGAGGGAGAACGAGTACGTATTGGTCTGGACCACCACCCCGTGGACCCTGCCCGCGAACATCTTGATAATGGTGAAACCCGACTTCGAGTACGCCAGGGTCTCGGTGGGCGGAGAGGTCTGGATCCTAGCCAAGGAGCTCGTCAAGCCGGTCATGGAGAAGCTCGGGATAGAGGAGTACTCCATAATCGAGACGATGCCAGGCACATCGCTGGAGGGGCTGAGATACGTCCACCCACTTCTCGAGCAGGTCCCCAAGCAGAAGGAGTGGGTCCAGGAGTTTCACCGCGTCGTGCTGTCCGAGTACGTCGATCTGGAGGAGGGCACGGGGTGCGTCCACACCGCGCCTGGCCACGGTGAGGAGGACTACGAGATAGGGAAGAGGTACGCTGCCCCGATATTCTCGCCGCTGGACTCGGCCGGCAGGTTCACCGAGGATGGAGGCAAGTACAAGGGCCTCTACGTGAAGGACGCGGACCCCATCATCATAGAGGACCTCAAGCGCAACGGGTTCTACGTATACGACGAGACGATCGTGCACAGCTATCCCCACTGCTGGCGGTGCAGAACCCCGCTGATCTTCATGGCAATGAAGCAGTGGTTCCTCGAGATCAGCAAGATAAAGGACAGGATCATCGAGGAGAACTCGTCGGTCACCTGGGTTCCAAGCTGGGTCTCCGAGAGGTACGAAAACGGCGTCGAATATGCCGGGGACTGGTGCCTCTCTAGAAACCGCTACTGGGGCATCCCGATGCCCATCTGGGTCTGCAGCAAGTGCGGCGCTATGCGGGTTGTCGGATCCTTCTCCGAGCTTTCAAAGCTGGCAACGGAGCCCTTTGACCCCGAGACCTTTGATCCGCACAGGCCACACGTCGACGAGATCCAGATCCGATGCGAGTGCGGCGGGACGATGAGGAGGGTCCCCGACATAGTCGATGTGTGGTTCGACTCCGGGATCGCCTCTTGGAGCTCGCTGGGATACCCGTCAAACCCCGACGCCCTCTCCATATGGCCCGCCGACCTCGTCATAGAGGGCTCAGACCAGGTGGGGAAGTGGTTCTACTCCCAGCAGGCCGCCAGCGTCATAACCTTCGACAAGTCCTGCTACAAGAAGGTGCTGATGCACGGCTTCGCCCTCGATGCCCAGGGAAAGAAGATGTCCAAGTCCTTCGGAAACGTGGTGGATCCCGACGAAGTCGTGGAGAAGTACGGAGCCGACGTTCTGCGTTACTACATGCTCTGGGCCAACTCCCCATGGGAGGACTTGAAGTTCAACTTCACCGAGCTCTCCACCGTCCAAAGGATGCTGAACGTCTTCTGGAACGTCTGCGTCTTCGCCTCCACATACATGGAGCTAGACGGCTTTGAAGGCGGAAACCTGGACTCCGTGAAGAGCCACCTCAGGCCGGAGGACAGGTGGCTCCTCTCCAAGACGAACTCCCTCGTCCGGGAGGTCTCCAGGTCGATGGAGGAGATGAACTTCCTCCACGCCACCAGGGCGATACAGCGATTCATCCTGGACGACCTCAGCAGGCTCTACGTCAGGCTCGCAAGGGAGAGAACCTGGGTGGAGGCGCAGGACCCCGACAAGCTCGCCTGCTACGAGACGCTCTACTACTCGATAGACCGCCTTCTACGGCTCCTCGCCCCCATCGTGCCCCACCTCGCCGAGGCGATATACCAGAGGCTGATAAGAAGGGATGGCAGGCCAGAGAGCATCCACCTAGAGGACTGGCCGAGGGTCGACGAGGACCTGGTGGACGAGGACTTGGAGCGATCCATGGCTTTGGTCCAGTCCCTCGTGGAGACTGCGCTAGCAGCTAGGCAGAAGGCAGGGATCAAGCTCCGGCGCCCCGTGGGGAGGATAATCGTCGAGACAGACAACCCGGAGGTTGCCTCGGCGGTGGAGAAACTGGAAGATGTCCTTAGAGAGCAGACGAACTGCAAGAGGATCGACGTGGTCGAGAGGGTTGCCGGACCCAAGCGGTTGAAGCCGAACATCGCCTCCCTTGGAAGAAAGTTCAAGTCGAAGGCACCGACCGTTGCTAAGGCTCTCTCCGCGGCTGACCCCGAGAAGGTGGGATTTGAGCTCGAGAAAGGATCGTATGAGATACAGGTCGGTGGAGAGACCTTTGAGCTAGAGCCGGAGGATGTCGAATTCATCGAGGAGCTCCCAGAGGGGCATGTCCGGACCGAGGGCCCAGTAGCGTCCGTCGTAGTGGACACTAGGATGGATGAGCAGCTCATAGCGGAGGGCTTCGCCAAGGAGCTGGTGAGGAGAATCCAGGACATGAGGAAGGA
>CAYWSC010000128.1:0-5832 GCA_964460695.1 Hadarchaeota archaeon (SeqCode) | reverse complement strand
AGACTCAGATGAGATGTTTCCCTGAGACTCAGATGAGATGTTTCCCTGAGAGGCGGATTTCTGGGTCGCGAGAAAAAGATAACCTGCACCAAGGACCAGCGTGACGATCATCAGGCACGCGACTATGACCGAGGTAGAAACCTGCCTCAGACCCATCAACTCCGAATTCTAGTTCCGTCACGATTGTTGACCCATCTGTGCCTGCTAATAAGCCAGCTCTTTGACCGGATCGACCCTCTCTCCCGTGTTATGGGAACAGAAGGAGTTGGAACCCAATCGTATCGCTCTATCCCTCTATGGAGACACACGGCGATTTATATATCATCGGCCTGCTGTAGATAGCGCTTGCGAACTGCTCAGGGTGGTCTCTGATGTTGTCAAGGACCCCCAATGATCCCTCCATATCAGCTCCTGCGCCAAGCTTGGTTGAGGGTGACGAGATTCCAAGTTGCGGCCATTGGCGTGCTTGTAATGTGGAAGTCTGCCTTCTTAAGCTCCCGGACCACCTTCTGAACCGTGCTTCTTGCCTTTTCTCCGGCCCGCCCAGCTGCGGACCATCTTCCCAGCTTCAACAATGAGTCGTCGCAGTCGGCGGATCTTCACCACGAAGGTAAGCCCCTGGAACTTCTTCGGTTCAAACGGGAAGGAAGAGAGACGATCTATGATGTCATTGAGCCACAGCGGAGCCCCCTGGTATCAAGACGAGAACAAGACAAAGCACTTGACGGATGCGATAATCGAAAGAGCAGAGACAGAACAAGTCAAAACCGTATTAAACGTGCAATTCAAATTTGATTCAAATGGAGCCTGTCGGAGAACGGCTCCTGCTCGAAATCGCCACCTGTCAAGCCCTCGTTGTGTGCGTCCTGCTTCTCCCGGGCGCGTTAGCCGACGATCCCGCCCAAGCTGCAATGGACTTCGTCTGGGCCGAAAGAGCCAACATCCCAACCCCGAGGTTCGCAGGAGCAGCAGTGGTTGTGAAGGATCACGAGGGAAACGACAGAATCCTCGTCCTAGGGGGAATCGTAGGCAATTCTCCTAGCTCGACTGTCGAGGAGTACGATCCGTCTAGAGATGTCTGGACAGAGAGGGCTGGCCTTGACTGCCCAAGATTCGGCTTTGGAGCTGCCGTCCTGGACAACGAGGTCTACATCATCGGCGGTGGTCACTACTCTCTCACCGCGGTGAACAAGTACGATCCATGGGGCGGGCCTCTCGGAGAAGGGATTGATCAGAGACAGAGCGCGGACATGCCTACTCCAAGATATGGCCTTGCAATAGCAGTGGCAACCAGTGCCGAAGGCGACAAGAGAATCTACGCCATCGGCGGATATTGCCCCGAAACGCACAGATACGTCTGCACCGTCGAGGAATACGACCCGGACGGCGACGGTGGAAAGGGCTCATGGAACACGGAGGTGGCGGACCTCCACTTTGCCAGGGCCAACTTCGCGGTGGCGGTGTTAAACAACAAGATCTACGTATTCGGAGGTTACAATGAAACCGGCCGGCTCTGCTCCGTCGAGGAATACGACCCGGTGGAAGACGTGTGGAGACATCGGGCAGACATGCCAACCCCCAGAGACTACCTCACCGCCACGGTTTTCAACGACAAGATCTACGTCATCGGGGGCTACTACGGTAAGAAAGACCTCGCGATCGTGGAGGAGTACGATCCGCAGACGGACACGTGGACCCAGAAGACATGTATCCCAACCAAGATTCGCGGCCACTGTGCGGCGGTGGCCAGCACAAGGACGGGCCTAGGGTCCGCGAGGCGGCTGTACGTAATATCGGGAAAAAGCACAGGGGAACCCCTCACCAGCGTATACGAGGGAACCCTCCAGGAAATTCACAACAGACCTCCAAGGCTCGACTGGACAGGCGAAAGGGGCTTTGAATCCGATGCCGTTGATCCCGACCGCGGCGACCCGGACACGGCCTTCGAGTTCAGGGTGAAGTACAGCGATCCCGACGGAGACCCGCCTCTCGATAGCTTCCCGTACCTTCATGTCATGAGGGGCGACGTTGAGATTCCGGAAAGCTGGTTCTGCATGTACAGTGAGGACCTGGAGAACGCCGGATGGGTAGGCCAGCCAGGCGACTACGTATCCGGGAGAATCTACCACTGCTATGTTACGCCCTCTCCAATGACAGCTCTGCCTGCAAACTACTCGTACTACGTCGAGTGCTACGACTCAAACGGCGCCCCCGCCATCGGCGGGGCCGGCGGGCCCCAGCAGGAGCCTGTACCTACAGTGCCGACGAATAGGAAAGCCGGGCCCGCCGTCCAACCGTCAACACCTTCCAAGCAAGACACCGGGCTATACATAGAATCGATTAGCGCCAAACCCTTGGCAGGAGCAGGAACCGTCGAGGTCTCCTTCAGTGCCAGGGCCTCAGGAAGCACGGGGCCCTACAGCTACTCGTGGGACTTCGATGACAGCGACGGAATCCAGGTGGACAGCTTCAGGCAGAACTCGACCTTCGTGTACGCGAATCCCGGTGCCGAGCCAGTTCGCTATACGGTGACCCTCACCGTCTCCGACATATATGGGCAATCAGCCAGCGAAACCACAACGGTTACGGTCTATCCCCGCCACTACGTTCGTGCAGACCCAATTTGCTACACAGGCGTGGAGGATGTGGTCATCGAGGGCTTCGAAATAGCAGGTTTCGGCGGCTGGGGCACAGATGCGACCCATGCCATACAGATCATAAACTGCTCCAACGTCACGATTAGGAACTGTTATGTCCATGACGGGAGGGGAGATGCACTCGCACTCGTGGTCAAGAATTCCCACGCAGTGGTGGTCGAGAACAACTGTTTCGAGCACAATTCCGCGGGGATCTGGTTTGAAAACTGTACCGACTGCAGCCTTACGGGAAACATCTTCCGCGAGGGCGGAGGAAGATGCTGCTACGTGAGCAGCAGCCGGCGTTTCGAAGTGGCCGGTAATGTGATAAGAGACTGGGGGATCCCCGAGTTCTGGCACAACGGCATCGACTTCGAAAACGTGGTGGACTCTAGTATTCATGACAACTTCATCTGCAACGTGGCCGGCCACGGCATGGGCGTGCTTTTTGGATCCTCAAGGATAGATGTGTTCAGGAACACCGTGCGGCATGCCCACGAGGAGGCGCTCTGGCTCGCGGACTGCAGCCACATCAGCGTCTATGAGAACTTCTTCAAGCCGATATGTGGCTGGGGGATAAACATGGTCGATGCCCCTGCCACCAACAACAGGATATTCAACAATATCTTGTGCGGCGACGGCAGGATGACTCAGCAGAAGTGCTGGTTCGCCGCGTCTTCGAGAGCCTGGGAGGGATGTGCAGGCATCCACGTTGCCAGCGGGGCTTCTGGCAATCTCATTTACAACAATGTCCTTCATGACGTGGTCGGCATCGCCCTCATCTGCATCGATTCGGAGCCTGACATGCCCCCCACAGCGAACAACGTGGTCAAGAACAACATAATATCGAACCAGCGTGCGGTTCACCTGGAGGACAGGCCGGATTGCGCCCAGTGCTCGACGAACCGGATACTGTACAATGACCTATATGTCCCAGAGGAGAACACCGTACACGAGGTCTTCCTCAACGTCGACGGAAACATACGCGTCGATCCTCAGTTCCGGGACCCCTCGAACGAGAACTTCATGCTCAAGTCCACCTCGCCGTGTATAGATAAGGGTGACCCGGACGACGACTACAGCAATGAGCCGGAGCCTAACGGCGGCAGGATAAACATGGGTGCCTTTGGGAACACCCCGCAGGCCGTGAGGTCGATGATGAACCGGGCTCCCGGCACTCCTGTCTGCCTCTACCCCCTTGACGGCGCGTCAAACGTACCCGTCGCAGCCACGCTGCGGTGGAACTGCACCGATCCCGACGGCGATCCAGTCACCTATACGATATACCTCGATGCGCATGATGCGAAAACGCTGGTGTGCTCAGGGATCGGCACGACGACCTACAGCCCCGACCTAGATTACAACACCACGTATTTCTGGAGGGTGGTTGCAGATGACGGCGTGAACCAGACCGAGAGCAATACCTGGAGCTTCACCACTCTTGCCGAGACCGTGGTGCCAGTGCATCAGCTGTTCCCACGCTCTCTGCTTTTACTCCTAGTAACAACGGGGCTCACGAGGCGCAGGCGGTAAGACGTCGATCTCAAGCCGGATCTCACGGAGACAGCATATCGTGTCTTCAACCGTCCATTGTAGCGCTGTTGATAGTCGTTTCAAGAGAACCTTCCAGCAGCAGCGCAGACTGCTACTTGCGCCGTCCTGGTGTTTCTCTGCTGTATCGGCCCACAAGCCGGATCCGGATAGAACGAGAAACCCGATCGTGAAATCCGAGGGTTGCCAAATCGCGTGGCTGTCCGCTTGGCACTCATCATCGAGCTGACCGCCGCCTCTAGCAGAGCCCAGCTTCCCCTTCCTGCTGGCCCGAGAGACTTGCATCCTTGAGACGTTTCACGTAGCTCCCAAGGACGTCCAGCATCCGTTGTTCGTCTTCTCGGTTTCTCTCGACGATGCGAACCAGTGCGCTGCCCACTATTGCACCGTCGGCCCCGCTTCCGATTACCGCCCTCACATGCTCTGGCCTCGATATTCCGAACCCGACGGCCACCGGTATGCCATCGGGCCGCAACCGGACGACCGTCTTGATCAGGCGAAGGGTCGACGTACGAACCTTGCCCCTCCTCCCAGTCACGCCAAACGTCGAGACAAGGTAGAGGAACCCAGAGGTGTACCCAAATATCCTTCGAAGCCGTCTAGGCGGAGTTGATGGAGCGGCGAGGAAGATAGTGTCTATCCCTCTCTTCATTGCCAGCCTCTTGTACTGGCCCGCCTCTTCGATGGGGAGATCGGGGACGATGACGCCGTCGACGCCGCTCTTGTGAGCCTCCTCGAAGAACCTGCCCAGGCCCAACTTGAAGATCGGGTTGAAGTAGGAGAGGAGGATGATGGGCACGTCATGCCTAGACCTGATTTCCTCCGCAAGCCTGAGGACCCCCATGCAGGTCATCCCAGCCTTCAGGGCCCTCATGGACGCTGCTTGGATGGTTGGTCCATCCGCGATAGGATCGGAGAACGGCACTCCGAGCTCGATCATATCAGCGCCCCCTTTCAGGAGCGCGTCGACTATGAGAGAGGTTAAGCCGGGATTCGGATCCCCGGCCGTGACGTATGCTATCAGAGCGCCTTGTCCCGTTCTTCCTAACCTCGAGAAGGTCTCCTCTATCCTGCTCAAAGCAGCCCCTCCAGCTTCCCGGCCACAACCTGTGCGTCCTTGTCCCCTCTTCCTGAGAGGGTAACGGCGATGATTCTTCCCCTTCCCAGCTTCTTGGCCAGCTTGACGGCAAAGGCAAGCGCATGACAGGGCTCCAAGGCCGGTACGATCCCCTCCTCCTTGGAAAGCCGGACGAAGGACTCCAGCGCCTCCTGATCGGTGGCCGAGACATAGGTAGCCCTTCCAAGGCTTTTCAGGTATGAGTGCTCCGGCCCCACGGAGGGGTAGTCCATCCCAGCCGCGATCGAGAAGGTTGGAAGTATCTGACCGTTTTCGTCCTGTAGAACGTAGCTCAGCATCCCGTGGAACACACCCTCACTTCCCCCGGATATGGAGGCCGAGTGACGGCCCCTTGAGATGCCCTCGCCGGCCGCCTCCACGCCGTATAATGCTACGTTCTCATCCTGTAGGAATGGGTGGAAGGTTCCGATCGCGTTGCTACCGCCGCCGACGCATGCCACCAGAGCGTCTGGGAGCCTTCCTTCCTTATTTAGCATCTGCTCCCTAAGCTCTTTGCCGATCACGCTT
>CAYWSC010000127.1:0-5921 GCA_964460695.1 Hadarchaeota archaeon (SeqCode) | reverse complement strand
GACTTCCACGTACACACAATCCAATCCAACTGCGGTAAGCCTGGAATGACGGCTCGGAGAGCGCTCGGAAGGTTCTCCGAACTTGGCTATCTAAGGGTTGGATTTACCGATCACTACGACCCACTCCTAACCACGGAGAAGGCTAGGCAGACGAGAAACGAGGTAGAGGAGACCAATCCAGGACTGGAGGTGTGGGTGGGCTCGGAGGTATGCGTGTATCGCCCAGGATGGCCGCGGGGCAAACTCAAGAGGGATAGGGACCGCGAGCTGGACTTTTGCATTCTCTCCCCGAGCCACCATCCGAACTCGAAGGAAGCGGCCTCATTCTCCAAGCTTCCCGTTGAGGTTCAACGCGCCAAGATAATGGATTCCTTTATCGAGGCCGTCGAAACAGAGTTTGCAGATGCAATCGCACATCCCTTCGCCTACGAGAGAAGTCAGATTCCCATGAGGGACAAGGTGCTCCGTGGGATAGATTGGACGGATCTAGAGTGGGCGCTTGAAGTCGCGAGGAGAAACTCGATCGCCATAGAGTTCAGCCCAAGGGTTCTAACCCTTCCGGAGGATTTCCTCCTCAATTTCTATCGACTGTGCAAGAAGAATCGGCTCAAGTTCTCGCTGGGAAGCGATGCTCACCGGGTGGAGAGCATAGGGGCAGAGAAGGCCCTTTTTCCTCTCATGAGAAAGATCGGCGTCACCGATTCGGAAATATGGACGCCGGAAGATAGTGGCTGACAAAGACTTATCTGTCGCGCGTGCAGGATGAGAGGTATGTCCTCTCTCCGCGAGGCCGAGCCGGGGGCGGGCCCCCCGCCGAGAATATCGGTGTCGTGGATTGTGGAGGAGACTCTTTCCTTCTATAGGGAGAAGTTTGCCGCTCTCTTCACGATCTTCTTGCTGTTTTCTCTAGCTGCGTGGGCTGCCCAGAGCTATGCAGGCGTGGCCGTAAAGGGGATCATGGCAGATTACAACGTGAGTATAAGCGAGATTGCAGAAAACCCCGAGCAAATGGCCCCCTTGATTCTTCAGATGGCCGTAAGAATCTTCGCAGTCGGCATAGCGCTTGCCGTGGTGTTATGGGTTCTCTACCTTTTCGCATATGGGTCGACGGTGAGGTACACGTACGACACCTACGTTGCCGGGGAGACAAGCTGGTATGACAGCTTCTCTAGGGTCGTGCCTCTCCTTCCGAAGCTTTTCGCCGCCACCCTAGTTGCGCTCGTAATCGTGTCCCTCGGTCTAATCATCTTTGTGGTACCAGGCATAGTACTTCTCGTGATGTTCTGTCTGGTGCCCCAGGCAATTTTGATAGAGGGCACCGGGGTCATCGAGGCACTGGGGAGGAGCGGAAGTATCACGTCAGGGAACAAGATCACGATTTTCCTATTTCTCCTATTCTGGGTCGTGCTCGGGATGCTAGTCAACTTCGCAGTCGGGTCCCTCGTAGGTCCCCGTTGGGTTCCAACGGCGAGCCTCATTGTAAACGCCATTCTAGGACCAGTAATCCCGATATCGACGACTATCATATACAAGGCCCTGACCGGCCAGGAAGAAAGGCCAGCCCTGCTGTAGGTGGCCTCAGGGTGGCCTCAAGGTGGCTCAAGCTAGCTGGTCGGTGGAGGCACAGCCCCTCAGCCGATATTTTTTTCAATGCAAGCGAGAATCCGCAAGGGGGACTGAGCCTTGGCCATCCGAAGGGAACTTGTCGGCATACTGTTAATCGCTCTAACTGCTTCCACAATCGTCACTCTTTTCATGGCGGGAGAGAAGGCGAAGAGGAACGTCGAGGTGCTTGAGAACACGTTTCCACAGGAGATCAAGTTCAGTGGTCGAAATACGTTTTCCCTGGGGCTAATTGCAAGGAAGCCGCTGTCGGTTCTGCAGGTAGAGTTCGCGTCACTGCATGCGAACGATGTCAGCTCTCTATCCCCCGAAAGGGGAAAGTTCGGAAGGAAGGCAGTCTTGTCTCTCTCCTGCGTATCGACGCTTTATGAGATGGCGGACTCTTTGGGCGTGTCTCCGATTGAGTATGAGATGAAGGTTGAGCGGAACAAGACGAAGCGTGATATGTATGTCTTTGACTTCAGCGGGATCCTGCGGCGCATCGTGGGCGACGACCTACTTGGCGGGTACGCCGGCGGCGGGGCGACTTCAGTGTATGCCGCCGTGTTCAACGAGACCGGCATCGGCTACTTCTACTCAGGGTTCAAAGACTTCTTCTACCCGAGGAACTCCACAATCACGGAGCTCACGATCACTTACAACGACGAGTCCCAAACCTACAAAAGACAAAAGGAGCTTTCAAAGGCGGAGATTCAGTCTGGGGTGCCGACTGTGATGGACGCTCCTCCTGTGGGCAGCCTGATCTTCGACGATGTGAAGAAGGACGATACGGTAAGGATTGCCTTCTCGGTCGACAGGGCGGCCGTGCCCTTCAGAGATGGCCTTGAACTCATAGGAATTCTGTCCGAGGGGCAAGCGGACTACCGGTTAGCAAACTTCATGTTCGCCTCGTAGGAAATCGCAGCGGGCGGGAGAATCCGCCGATTCGAACCCCCGTTGCCCTCCCACGGCCAACCCAGTGACATATTTCTTGCGTTGGTAGGGATGGAAGGACCTTGCTGGATCTGAAGAGTCCGTATCCACTCCGCGATGGGCAGGACCTGCTCGTTCAGTTCATAAGGGAGGCGGTGTGCTCGGGATCCGTCTGCCTAGCCCATGCCCCAACGGGGATCGGGAAGACTCTGGCAGCTCTCCTCGGGGCTCTCCCATGCGTCGGCGAGGAAAGGAAGCTGCTGTACAGCGTCAACAGGAAGAACCAGATTCCAATTATCCTCAAGGAGATAGCCGCGATAAACCAAGCCAACCAGACTCATTACACTGCCGTCTCGTTCGCCAGCAAACTGGATCTATGCCGCGACGAGGAACTGAGAGCGCTGGGGTACTCGGACTTCCTCAGGGCGTGTGAGCTGCGGAGGAAGAGCGGCAGCTGTCCCTACTTTGAGGCGCTTTTCGAACCGGGAAGCCGCAGGGCACCTGCAGGGCTAGCCCCACGCAGAGCCAGGTCAGCTGCTGCAGTCGAACTCGAGGAGAGCGTGCTGAATCAAATGCCTCCACCGCACAAGGTCCAGCAGCTTGCCGAGAAGATCGAGGCCGAGAACCGATCCCCACCTGTCTGCATATACGAGATACTGAAGACCGCGGCGAAGAGAGCGAATGTCATAATCGGCACATTCTGGTACTTCTTCCACCCAGATGTTTCCTCGAGCCTCTCTAGGGCGCTGTCCCTGGACGCGAGCCAGTGTGTGCTGATCTGTGACGAGGCCCACAACCTTCCCAAGTTCTGTAGACAAGCGCTCTCCATGTCACTATCCGAGAATAGGGTGAGGTATGCGAGAAGAGAGCTGTCCATGTTCTCTCAAACCCTCGCAGAGGCGGGTCTATCGCCGGATGGGCTGGCAGACCTGCTGGACAGGATTGGTGCAATCTTCGGCAGTTTGAGGTTCACCCCTGAGGGTAGACACCTTCCGAGGGGCATCCTCAGAGCTTTGCTGAGGCGTCGTGGATTGGATTCTCTCGCCGGTCCGGTGGAGAGCCTAGAGTCCTCGGCAAACGTGATTCTTATGGAGAAGATGAGGCGAGGCTTGGAGCCTACGTCTCACGTCGCGACGGTGGCGAGCTTCCTTCGACCCTTCCTTCTCCTAGAGGATGCCTCGTTTGAGAGGTTTTGCTCCAAGACAAGGTCGAGGAGCGGCAGGGTGGTAAGGCGACTCGAGATCAGGTCGCTTGACCCCGCGCCGCTGGCTTCCAGCATCCTTTCGCCCCTCTCGCCGACAGGCGTCGGTGCTTCCGTGCTGATGTCGGGCACATTGGTTCCCGGGGAGTACTACAAGGACATCCTTGGAATACCTGGGGCAAGGCACAGAGAGTTCCCAAACGTCTTTCCCAAGTCTAACAGGGCTCTCTTTCTCGACGACACGATCTCTCTTGCATGGAGAGCTAGGAACGAAGCCACGTATAGAGCTGTGGCGCAAAGGATGGAGGCCATCGCATCCAATACCCCTGGCGGCTGTATGTTCTTCTTTCCCTCGTACGAGGTCATGGGAAGCGTAGCAAGGCTGTACAAGAGGGACGCCTTGATCGAGAAGAGGGGTCAGACGAAAGGGGAAGAAGCGGAACGTGTACTGAGATTCGGTGGAAGCGTACTGGCGGTAATGGGTGCAACTCTCAGCGAGGGGCTCGACATTCCTGGAGCCGTCAAGGCGGCGGCCGTCTTTGGACTGCCGTTGGAGAAGATATCTGACGAGATCAGGGTGGGAGTTGCATACTACGAGACGAAGTATCCTGAGAAGGGAAAGGACTACTTCTACTTCCTGCCCGCAGTCACCAAGATAGTCCAAGCGATCGGAAGGGCACATAGAAGCGCTGAAGATCGGGCAGCCCTATACGTGTTCGACAGGAGGTTCTGTCGATACTACCTTAAAGATGCCCCCGCATGGTGGAGGGAGGAGGCTGTCAGGGTTAGGAGCATAGATGAGCTCGTCTCGAGAACGCGTCAGTTCTGGACTAGCCAGCCAGAATCGATTTTTATCGGGGGAGCCCAACCTGACTCGCACCATGGCTCGGACGCTGTTGCGGGTTCCAAGAATGTTCACCGCGGACGAGTTCCTTCGGATAGATCCTAGGCTTCCTCCCGACCTTGATGAGCGGCGGAGGGAGTTCTGGAGCTACGTGGAAGAAAGGATATCGGCACTTGGATCTCGCCTGAAGAAGATATACCTGACGTCGATGGGCGTACCGCCGAGGAAACAACTCGAGATGCTGAGAATCACCGACCCCCAGATGTACGAGGTGGTTCGGAGAGGCGTGGAGCAAGGGGCGGAGCTCGTTGATGCAGAGAACCCCGAGCTGGTGCTGGAGACGATTTCGTGGATGCAGCAGCTGCAGCACTCCCTGTCCGCGTCAGAGAGCGATAAGGCGAAGCTCGAAACGGTCGGCCAGTTCCTCGCAGAATCCATGCGCGAGAGAGATGACTACCTTGCCAAGCGGATAGCGCAGACCCTTGGAGATGGTGAAGTTGGCTTGTTGATACTTGACGACTCTAGGAATGTAAGCCTCCCCGGGGACATCAGGGTGATAACCACCTGCCCCTTCCAGCCTCGCGACTACCTAAACAGTTGGCTTGCAACGCTTAGGCTGAAAGATCGAGAAGAACAGTCCAACCAAGGGAGAGAGTCGCAGAAGCCTGCCGACGGGGAGAAAGGCGAAAGATAGCGTGCCTCCTCCATGGTCGAAGGACTAATCCCGGAGCCTTATGAGTTGCTCGAGGGTTAGATAGTCTTGCCTCATCTCCTCCATGACCTGTATGCAGGCGGGAGCGTCCTGCGCTCTGATCAGTTCTCTCAGGGAGTCCAGCTTTAGCTGTATGGATGACGAGACGTCGACAATTCCCTGGACCTGTTCCTGGGTAATCGGCAGCTTGACCTTTCCAGATAGCGCTTCCAGCTTCGTGAGGAGCGTCTCAACGCGGATCCTCCCCTCAAACAGGTTGAGGGATAGGTTCGATACGGTCTCTTCTGCGGCACCCCAGCTACCGGATGCTATCTCTCTCTGCAACCTGTCGAATCCGAGACCGAGGTCGCGGAAACTGCGTGAAGACGAGACCAAGGCCGATACGCCAGACGAGAATTCGGAGACCTCTCTGGCCAAGACCAAGTAGTCCAAGATTTGTTGAAGGGAGTTCGAACTGACGACGGCGAGCTCGTTGGCATAGCCGTAGCCGCCGCTATTAGCGGCCCGCATCATTTGACTTATCCGGTTCTCAAGGCTGGCTGCACGGTCCCCGAGTTGCTCGGACTCTCTTACCGCCTCTTCAGAGATGTCTTGGAGCTCGTAGAGCTCTGCATCGCTGACTTCGGAGA
>CAYWSC010000126.1:0-5975 GCA_964460695.1 Hadarchaeota archaeon (SeqCode) | reverse complement strand
AATTGTAAGGGTCGGCGTATGGGGGCAGGGAGAGGCCGTCACCCTCCGAGGCCCCTACGAGCTCTGTAAGGACTTTCACATTCGCCCCGACTGGGTCAAGGAGCTTTATCGCATGCTGACTGACCGTGCACTAGCATGGATAGAGGGGCTGCCGACTGACTATGTCGACCTGGTTGAGATCTCGGGGCACATTGGAAACTTCGTGTCGCCTGAGATCTACAGGCGCCTCATACTGCCTTTCGACCGGGAGGTCATCCATGCCATCAAGTCTAGGGGACTGGCGTCCAGCTATCACGACTGCGGCAGGGTCATGCACGTCATCGAGCTGATTGCCTCTACCGGGACGGACTGTATCGAGACTCTGACGCCTCCTCCCTTTGGAGGCGACGTGGACTTGTCAAGAGCGAAAGAACTCGTAGGGCACAGGGTCTGCCTCATCGGCGGATTCCACCAGTCTCTCATAGAGCGGGGTTCCAAGGAACAAATCACTCGCAGGGTCAAAGAGTGTATCGACTCGGCCGCGCAGGGAGGCGGCTACATCCTTTACAACACAGATCATTTCTTCGAAGCGCCTATAGAGAACATAAAGGCCTACGCATCGGCTGCCAGGGAATACGGTGCCTACAGCTAGGAGACCGTCCGGGCGAGGGTTTCATCCTCCTCCCGCACCAATGCCTGAGAACAGATAATAGGAGGCGGAGGCGCGGCGGCATCCATGGATCGAAGAGGTTTCAGGTACGAGCAGATGCTTCCACACGAGATCCTGCATCGCCGTAAGGCCTTCCCGGCCGCCTTCATCGGCCTAGGGGGGCTTGAGTGGCACGGACATCACCTGGCTGTGGGGAACGATGCCCTCAAGGCTGAGAGGCTGTGCGAACTTGCCGCGGAAAGGTCTCGAGGATTCGCCTTCCCGACGATATGGTACGGGGAGCCGAGAACAGTCAGCCTCTTGGAGGCAGACGTAGACCCCGATGGAGCCGTCAAAGAGGCCATGGGCTTTCGCCCCGAGAAGTTCAGATCCCCCTTCGCTGGCAAGACTCCAGAGGACCAAGAACGCTTCTACGAGGATCTCGTCTACCACGTCTTAGTCCAGATGAACCAGCTCGAGATGAGAGGGGTGTGCCTCCTTTGTGGCCACTACCCACTTCACAAGATGGCGTCCAAAGCCGTGGAGAGATTCAACGCCCAGTATGGGGATACGAAGGCCTACGCGGGGATAGAGTTCCACTATTGGCCCGGTTCAGAAAAAGTGGGGGGCGATCACGCCGCGAAGTGGGAGACATCATACCTCTGGCACCTGCGACCAGAGTGCGTGCAGCTGGAGAGACTTTCCTCAGTTGAGCGCCCCCTCCTCGGCATACATGGGGAGGACCCAAGGAAGACGGCTAGCAGAGAGATTGGAAGGGAAGCGTGCGACCTGATCGTCGAGGGCATGATCAAAAAGGCAAGAGAACTCGTCAGTCTAACACAGTAGCCCAGACTGGCAATGAGGCCGTGGAGGGCCGCCTTTCCGTCCGAAATCTATTACAGCCCGAAGGCCGACTCAGAAGAAGAATGACAACTGTCTCTCTGTCACGTGCAGCCGAGCCCTTGGAGGCGGTGGAGACTGCAATAGATCTGCTCGGCGGCATCAAGAAGCTTCTCAGACCTGGCGCCAAAATCCTGATCAAGCCGAATCTAGTCTTCGCTCTTCACTCATCCACGGGCTTCACAACAGACCCTCGGATCGTCGAAGCACTGATTGAACTCTGCGAAGATTCGGAACCCTCCAGAATAGTCATTGCTGAGGGCTCCGGCGGGACGAATACCCCGCTCGCCTTCGAGAGGTGTGGATATTTACCGCTGAAGGAGAGATATGGTATAGAACTAGTCGACCTCAACAGGGCACCTACAGTCAACGTGGATGTGCCAGGGGGCAAGTACCTCAAACGCATCTCCCTTCCTAGAATCGTCCACGAAAGCGACTTGATAATCAACGTGCCGAAGCTAAAGCTCTACCGGAGCGGGAGGTGGGCAAGCATATGCATCAAGAACCTGCTGGGCCTCGTGCCCGATACTGGGCAGTACTCTGATCAACCTTTCGAGGACGAGTTCTACGTGGAACTCTCACCCGAGTTCTGGATGCCGGGCGGGAAGCTCTTCCTGCCTCATCACCGGCGATGGTGGAGGCCAAGCGGCGAGAAGAGGAAGATCCATGGCAATCTATCTGAAGGGCTGGTCGACCTCGAACGCATGGTACGGCCAGCGCTCAACGTGGTCGACGCGTTTGAGGTCAATACAGACATAGACATGAGGGCCGCCAAGGGGGAGCCTGGTTTCACCCTGGGCGCCGTGATCGCCGGATGCGATCCGCTTGCCGTTGACTGCATCGCCACGCGCATAGCAGGGGTCGACCCGATGCGGGTCCCCTACCTGAAACGTGCGGCCGTTAGGGGAATAGGCGAGTCCCGTTTGGACAGGATCCAGGTCGTCGGGACGCTCCTCGATGAGCTGCTCCATATCTGGGAGTCGGCACAACGACTTCGACCCAGCAACGAGCTTTCCGGGCAATCAGAGCTATAGGCCTATCGACTTGGAGACCCCCTCCAACATTTCGATTGCCTGGATCGAGGCGGGACCCGGATCCCTGATCGAGAGAATGGAGCGCGTTGTACGAGGATCGGCGAGCCTGAAGAGAAGCCGGGCCGCCTCGGAGAGTCGGAGATTCCTCCGTAGACGGACTTTCAGGTTGCGGAGCAAGCTGCGCCCCTCGACCCAGAAGATCCCGTCGCGGTAATCCCCTAGTCTCTTCTCCTCTCCGTGAGCCATGTCAAAGAGCGCCTTCGGGAAGTTTATTCCGGCTCTGAAGGCAAGGTTCGTCTGCATACAGGGCCTCGGGTTAACGTCTAGAAGCTTGTACCTGTTGTCCCTCGCATCATACTTATACTCGATTGAGGCGATGCCTCTCCACCCGAGACGTCCGAGAAGGGCAAGGCTTTGGTCGACGAGTATCGGCATGTGTACGCTGACGCACAGGCATCCGACCCCGTAGTTGGGTGGCCACTGAGCAATCTTTCTAAAGCAGAAACTACCGAGGCATCTGCCCGTCCTCCCCAACAGGACTATCAAGGAGTACACCTGGTCGTCTCCGCCAGGGATGACCTCCTGGATCAAGGGATTCGGGTGGGTTCTGTGGACCTTGGTGTAGGCAGACAGAAGCTCCTGTGCGTTGCGGCAGAAATAGAGCTTCTTGCCGTGGATCGGTATGAAGCCGATGGTGAGCCTAGGCTTCACGAGCACGGGGTAGGCCAATTGTCTAGATATCCGACGGATCTCGTCGCTCCCAGCGGGAACAAGCGTCATTGGCGCAGGAACACTAGTCCTTTTACAGAGCTCATATGCTAGAGACTTGTCCATTGCTCTCATGAGGGTATCGTAATTCGGAAAGGGGATCCCGAAGTACCTCGACAGGAACTCGCGTCGACTCGCCACGGCAAGAACGGATCTATCGTCGCAGCAGATGATCGCCGCATCCTTGGCACTTGGTGCCGCCTCTACCAGGTCATCGACTCTTCTGTAATGGAGGAACCTCTCACAGTAACGCGAACTTGGTGCCAACAGCCCGTGTCCAGGCCTGTCGTCGGCAACTGCGCACCGTACACCGGCAGACGATAGGCACCTGAGCACCTGAAGCGAGGTCTGGCTACCTCCGTTCATCACTATGGCTTCTAGACTCACCGGAACCACGTTCCCCTGTGACACTGATAAGCTTTGTAGGAACGAGAGACCGAATGTTTATCTAGGAGTTGCATCGACGTCTGATCGGTTCTAAAGATGGCCAGGACAATTCACGGCTTCACATACAGGTCAACAGAATGGCCTCTTGTATCTGGAAAGCGCTATCCTGATCCGTTCAACCATCTGACTGTCGATGTTGACGTAAGTGACGAGAAGGGCAGAATTTGGCGAGTGCCTGCGTACTGGGCCGGAGGAGATGAGTGGCGGGTTAGGTTCGCTCCTCCTCACGAAGGGACCTACACCTGGCAGGCGAGGTGCTCGGACCCGGGCAACGACACAATACAGGAGCAGACGGGCACGATAGAGGTGGAGAGGTACGATGGGGACAACCCGCTGCTGTCACATGGCTTCCCCAGGGTATCTGAAGATAAAAGGCACTTCAGGTATGCCGACGGCACTCCCTTCTTCTGGCTGGGGGACACGTGGTGGATGGGGCTATGCAAGCGCCTCCACTGGCCAGACGACTTTCAACTGTTGGCGAGCGATCGAAGGGAGCTTGGTTTCACCGTGATACAGCTCGTTATGGGCCTTTACCCAGATATGCCAGCGTTCGACGAGAGAGGCGCCAATGAGGCAGGGTATCCCTGGGAGGAAGGCTTCTCGAGGATCAACCCCGCCTACTTCGATATGGCGGACTTACGCATCCAGTGGCTGGTGAGGGAGGGACTGGCTCCGTGCATAGTGGGTTGTTGGGGTTACTACCTCCCATGGATGGGTCTCGAAAAGATGAAGCTCCATTGGAGGTACATAGTGGCGAGATACAGTGCCTACCCGGTATTCTGGTGTCTCGCCGGCGAAGCGACCATGCCCTACTACAACTCCAAGACGCCCAAGAGGGATTCCGAGACCCAGAAGAGAGGGTGGACACAGATCGCTAGGTACGTAAGGTCCATCGACCCGTACGGCCATCCAATAACCATTCACCCGACCCGGGTGGGGAGGGAACAGGTAGACGACCCAGCGCTGCTTGACTTCGACATGTTGCAGACCGGTCACGGTGACCGCGCCAGCATTCCCAGCCACGTCCAGACGATCCGCCAGTCCCTCTCCCGAGAGCCGAAGATGCCAGTGGTTGTGGGCGAAGTATGCTACGAAGGCATCCTCGAGGCAAGCAGATCGGAGATACAGAGGTTCATGTTCTGGACGACGATCCTTCTAGGCGGAGGCGGACACACGTATGGAGCTAACGGCATCTGGCAGGTGAATACCGTTGAGGTCCCCTTCGGCCCGTCACCCCACGGATCGTCCTGGGGGGACACGCCGTGGGAAGAGGCCTACCGCCTGCCTGGAGGCAGACATGTGTCTGTTGGCAAGTCTATACTCGAGAGATATCCCTGGTGGCGTTTTGAGCCCATGAACGAACATGTCAGACCGCGGTTCTCAGAGCAGGATTATCTGAAGCCCTACGCCGCTGGGATCGACGGAGAAGTCCTCATCGTGTTCTTGCCGTCTCCCGCCGCGGTCAATGTGAAAGGGATAGACGCATCGAAAAAGTACAGGGCCATGTTCGTCGACCCAAAGAACGGAAAAGAGTACTCCATAGGCACGATTCATCTCGACAAGGACTCCTCTTGGCAGTCTCCGACACCTCCCATTTTCCAAGACTGGCTATTGATATTGGAGGCAGAGTAGCCGGTGAGTACTGTCAAGAGTGCACGCAGCGTCAGACCCATGAAGCGTCACACAGATAGACCCATAGATAGGGAAGGTTCGAATGCCCGGACAGCCACCACCATCCTAGTCACCTTGGCTTGGATTCTCTGCACACAGCTGACGCCCGCGACGGCCGGCGGCTCTAAGGTCTTCATTGGAGACGATGAGGCCTACAAGTTGGTTTGTCAGCTAGCCTCTCAGACAGAGGAGCGATACAACGAGATTCTCGTCGAGAAGCCATACGATCCATCTCTCTACGCTTGGGGCATGCAATACTTGGCTAGGGGCTATCTTGCCCTCTTCGAGCTGACACACAATCGTACTTGGCTGGAAAGAACCCTAGAGATAACCGACTACTTCGAGAGGTATTCGGACGTCAATGGCGATGGGACACCCTGCTGGGGGAACTACAACGAGACGTTCGGCCACGCCCGGTACGGGTGGAGGGAGTTCACCGTATGGGACGGGGTGATCGCTCTACCGATGGTCGAGGCAGCCAAGCTGATCTGGACCGACCCATCCCTGAGCATCGACCCCAATCTCTC
>CAYWSC010000125.1:0-6054 GCA_964460695.1 Hadarchaeota archaeon (SeqCode) | reverse complement strand
TCTTACACTCGGCCCTCCTCCAGAACAGCGGGCGTCAGCGCAATTTAAATATCTTCAGTTTGCACGCATTCCACTGCAGGCGGTAGCCCATGATCTGCGAGATATGTGGGGCTGAGGTGAGACATCTCACCAAAGTGATCGTCGACAGAGCCACCCTAGAGGTTTGCGACCGTTGTGCGAGGTTTGGAAAGCCGGTCGAGACTCCCGTGCCTCACCAAGAGAGGGGGAGAAAAGCGCCACGAAGGGCCACGGGCTCCCGGAAGAGCTCCTCCAGCACCTCCACAGTGGAGTACGACGTGGTAGATGGATACGGATCCGTGATCAGGGCGGCAAGGGAGAGAATCGGTCTCACCCAGGAAGAGCTAGGGAAGAAGGTGAGCGAGAAGGCATCCACAATCCACAGATTGGAGTCGGAGTCCCTCGCCCCCAGCATTGCCCTAGCCCGAAAGCTGGAGAGATTCCTCAAGATACGACTCCTAGAGAGGGTTGGCGCAGAGGAAGAGCTTGTAACGGGGACCCAGCCATCTTCAGACGAGGTGACGCTGGGAGAGGTAATACGTTTGAAAAAGAGGTGATCGGCGCCCCCGATCGCCGTCGAATCGTTCCGTTGCCTTCTGGAAAGACTAATAAAAAGCCCGTCTGACCCGACTGCCGTGTCTAAGCCATCTGGAGCCGTCGAATCCTCCAAGGACATCTTCAACATAGACAAATCTGACTTCTCCAAATGGTATTCTGAGATCTTGAAGACTGCAGATCTGGTCGACCTGAGGTACAATGTGAAGGGCTTCATTGTCTACCGGCCGTGGCTCATGCGTATGGCGAAGCTGCTCTACCGCCTCTGGGAGGCGGAGCTCGAGAAGAGGGGACACGACCCAACGCTTTTTCCGGTAGTAATACCCGAAGAGAACTTTGAGAGGGAGAAGGAGCACGTGAAGGGCTTCAGCCCGCAGGTATTCTGGATCACGGAGGCAGGCGAAACAAAGCTCGAGAAGAAGCTCGCTCTCAGACCCACCTCCGAGACCGCCTTCTACCAGATGTACTCACTCTGGATACGTTCCCACTCCGATCTGCCGCTTAAGCTCTACCAGTCCTGCGCGGTGTACAGATACGAGACCAAGGCCACCAAGCCTCTCATCCGCGGAAGAGAGTTCCTCTGGATAGAGGCCCACGACGTCTTCGCCACTGAAGAGGAGGCCCTCAAACAGGTCAGGCAGGACATGGAGACGACCAGGGCGGTCCTCTGGGAATCCCTTGCCATACCCTTCATATTCCTCCGCCGGCCCGCCTTCGACAAGTTCGCAGGCGCGGTCGACACGTATGCTGCCGACGCACTCATGCCGGACAACAGAGCCCTCCAGCTGCCGTCAACCCACTACCTGGGGCAGGGATTTGCCAAGGCCTTCGACCTGCAGTATGAGGATGAGAAGGGGCAGAAGAGGACACCTTACCAGACGTGCTACGGCCCACCTATCTCTAGGACCCTGGCAGCAGTTGCCTCCATCCATGGAGACAGGAAGGGCCTGGTCCTTCCCTTCTCGGTCGCACCGACGCAGGTGGTGATCGTCCCAATCGTGTACAAGGAGAGGGAGGAGGCTGTGCTGGAGAGGTGCAGAGACCTCCTCTCTCGGCTCGAGGCGGGCGGCCTGAGGGTCCAGCTGGACGACTCTGACCGGAAGCCCGGGGCGAAGTTCTACTACTGGGAGATGAAGGGCGTGCCTATCAGGGCCGAGATCGGACCTAGGGACCTCGAGGCAGGCACGGTCACGCTGGTAAGGCGGGACACGGGGGAAAGGAAGGCAGTCCGGTTTGACGACGTGGAAGAAGAGGTGCTACGCCTCTCCGAGTTGATGCTTGAGAATATGAAGCGCAGGGCAAAAGAGGAGTTTGACCGGCACTTCTCTCGGGCAGAAACCCTTGACGAACTGGCCGAGATCCTGTCGAGCAAAGGCGGGTTTGTCCTTGTCCCGTTCTGCTCGAGGGAGATGGATGGAGAGCAGTGCGCAGAAGTTATTAAGGAGGAGACCGACGGAGAGGTCCGCGGAACACTGTTCGAAGAAGAAGACAAGCCCGAGAATAAGACCTGCATATCCTGCGGAAGGCCGGCGACGTGTACCGTCGTCGTCGCGAAGGCGTACTAGGCGGATCGGATGGCTCTGCGTTCGTATCGTATTCTGCAGGGCGAGACAAGGATGCTTGTAAAACTAGACCTGCAAGGCGCGCTTAGGTCAATGGAGGAGGCCGTGGCAAGTACAAGAGAGAAACTCGTGGCCCACATACAAAGGTTTCCTGAGTTTCGATGGTCGCTTGAACCACTGGAGAAGCCCGAAGAGCCCCTCGATCCCGTGATCTCTGAGATGTACGAGGCTGGCTGGAGAGCTGGAGTGGGCCCCTTCGCGTCGGTCGCCGGAGCTATCGCACAGGCGGCAACCATAGCCGCGGTCGAGGCCGGCGCAAAGAACGTCCTTGCTGAGAACGGTGGGGACATCTGTCTCTACGGCGATAGGTCGTATCTCGTGGCGATCTATGCTGGGACGTCGCCATTCTCCGAGAAAATAGCTCTCAGGGTCAAGCCCGGAAGGCAAATACGCGGCCTGTGCACGAGCTCTTCGACCGTTGGAGAATCGATAAGCTTCGGCGAGGCAGACGCTGTCGTAGTCTATCATCCCAGCTCGGCAATCATCGCCGACGCCGCTGCGACGTCTATCTGCAACGAGGTCAGAGGAAGACAGGGAATGGCTAGTGCAGTGTCGAAGGCCAAGGAGATCGGGGAGATCGGGGCAGTTATCATAAGGGGAGAGGAGATGGCTTTCTGGGGGAGACTCCCCCAGGTCGTCCGCATATCAAGCGCCGAATGCGACCTCGTCGCGAAACCCGAGACACACTCTAGGGCTCCGAGCCTATCCTAGATTGGAGGGGCCTTGATCGCCCTGACCGGGCAGACTGGGACACAAACCTTGCACGAGATGCATCGATCCTTGTCGAAAGACACCTCGAAAGACGGGGTCATGCGTATAGCGCCCACGGGACACACAGAGATGCATGCGCCACAGTGTATGCAGCCGTCAACCTCGACCGACACCGTGTCCATCAGCCTCTCTACACCCACGCCTTTGTTTTTCAGAAACTCGATGAAGCGGGCCACGACCGAGTCTTCGCCCGAGACGTCAGCGATCATCTCCCCGTGGGTCTCGTCTATCCTGGCCCGCAGTATGTTTATGGAGGCGCCTGTCTCTCTAATTGCCTCCGAGACGACTGGCCGCGTGACTATCTCCCTTGGGAACTCGAGGTGGAAATACGTCACCACTTCCGCCTCCCGACAAATCTGGCTATGTCCTCGTCGGAGACTATGCCTAGAACCCTCCGCCTCGAGTCAACAACCGGCAGGGCGCTTATGCCGTGCCTCTCAAGCTTCCGCGCCGCCGAGTCTATCGGTTCTCCCTTATGAGCCACGATCACCCTTCGGGTCATTATCTCCCCGGCGGTCCGTGCCCCCGTCGCCACGGCCTTTGCTATGTCCCAGGAGGTGAGTATTCCGATTAGACTTCCCTCCTCGTCCTCTATCAGCAGGTTGTCAACCCCCTCCCTGGTGAGCATCCTTGCCGCCTCCTCAACCGAGATTTGGGGAGATGCACTCACAACCCTTCCCGTGGCTATCTCCTCGACAAAGGGGATCGGGAACCTGGCCCTCATCGGGCGGACCTGCGTCCTTCTAGGTAGTGCCTCCAGAACAGGGCTTAGGAGAAAGCTTCCTGACTCGATCCACGTCTTGAGAGTTTGAGCGATCTCCCTTGCCTTCTTGAAGCTTGAGAGAGGAGAGACGGGAACTTCACGGCCGTTTATTGTGATGGATCCGGACCTCAGCTCGGCGTAGGTGGTCCTAGCGACTACTGGACGGTCCCGCCGCGGGATTCCGTAGTCAACAACGTCCACCTCTATGTCCTCATCCCTAACCCCTGTGGTTCTGGCAAGATCCTCGTCCAGAACCGGTATCGGGATCCCGATCCCCACGTATAGGGTGGTTCCGTATCTTTGGAAACTCGCTCCCCGCAGGAATTCTCCAGACATGCGCTTGAGATCTCCCCTTACCATCAGGGTGGAGAATCCCGTTGCCGGAGAATGCTGCGTGCCCTCACCGATGACCCAGCCGACTCCGCCTCCTAGGAAGATCTTTGTCCCCACTCCGATCGTTCTCAGCTCGGGGTCATTGCAGATGGGGTTAAGAACGCCGGAGCCTGAAAACGTCACGTTCCTCATCCTTGGTAGAAGGGCACCCATGTACGTGTAGATCGTCTCGTCTCTGCTATTGGTAGCCGCGTTGTACCTCTGGTAGCTGTTGCGAGGGTTGACCATAACCGCCTGGTTGAGGTCTTCGAGGCCGATCTCTGTCTCCAGATGGGTTCTCGGATAGCAGTCCGTCCCATGGCCCTCCGCCCTCAACCCTACTTCCTTTCCTCGGACCAAGTCCTCAATGACGTGCCCGCCCCCGTAGTCCAAGCCTCTCGAGTCGCTCACCTGGGCCGCGCCTAGGTAGGCGTCGACTGCGGCCAGTCCAGTATAGGCCTCCACGTCGTTCAGCCAGACTCTCTTCATCTTCATGGGCGGGTCCGAGTGGCCGAAGTTGAGAAAGGCGCCCGACGAGCACATTGCGCCAAAGGTGCCAGTGGTTACAACGTCCACTTCTTCAGCGGCCTTGGCCGGACCCCTCTCCTCGACGATGTCGGCCATCTCCTCGGCAGTAACCACTACGACGTCTCCCGAGAGGATTCTCTCGTTGATCTGCTGGATGGTCCTCAATGGACGCTTCCTACGTCTCGACGGCCGTTTCGCCACGCAAATTAGCCGAGCTAATCATTCAAAAATGTTCTATGACCCACGTTTATCGGTCCTATCTTGTCTCCCTAAGGACCTCCCTTACGTTGTTCGGGTACAGCTTCGCGTACCTGGAGACATCTACCTCCTTCTTCAACAGATCCCTGAGGGCTTCGCGGACGTTTCTACTTCCAAGGGGGATTCTCATGCCGAGCTCTCTCTCCAGCGACCTCTTCATTCCGAGGTAGGCCGATCGGGCCAGGATGCTTGCAGCGGCCACGGCGACGTACCTCTCTTCTGCTTTGGGAACCATGACCAGGTCTATGTGATCCACCGCTATCTTGGCTCCGGGGTAGCGATCCACGATTATCTTGTCCGGGCGGCCAACCTTGCCCAGAAGGTTCGAGATAGCCTTCTGGTACAACATATTCTGTATCTGCACATGAGACATCTGAGAGCTAAGTTCGTTAAAGGCGTCTGGGGTGATCGCTATGGTGCTGTGCCTCACCCCAGCCTTCCTAATCAGGCCTACGTATTGCCCAATCCTGCTATCGCTAATCTTCTTGCAGTCGCGGACCCTGAACGCCTTGAGGATCTCTCCTTGCTCCTCGTCAACGCAGGCAGCGGAAACGACGAGACCGCAGAAAGTATCTCCCGATCCGACCTCGTCCGCCCCTATAACGATCATTCCGCTCCCTTTGTCCGGGTTAGATTCGCACCCGAGAGGGACGGCAGATAGCACAATATAAAGCTTATCGGCTTGCAAACCGCGCTCGAATCGAATTTCGGTTGCGCTTGTGAAATGTAATTCGCAATGCTTAACATTAAGATTTATATATCAACCGGGCCGACTCTTGCGCGGTGTGAAATCTTGACACGCTACCTACTCATCCCCCAGGGGCTCGAGCGAGATAGAATCGTGGGCGCAATTACCCACCTGCAGCCGGACAAGGTCTTCATCGTGCGCAACAAGAAGAAGTCATCCGAGATGACCTCCGTCGAGGTCACCATCGAGAGCATCCTCGTCGATCTCAAGGAGAAGCTCGTCAAGGACCCCATAATACCGATAGACGAGGAGATGATAGATATCACGACCTTTGAGGTCAACTTCTTCGATCTCCTCGACGCGTATCTGGACTTTCGGGCCATCTTCTCCAAGCTTGGGCCGGATTCCGAGTTCCTCGTCTGCATCTCGTCAGGTACCCGCATCGTCTCCTGTGCCCTGTTCCTAGCGGCGCTCGAGAT
>CAYWSC010000124.1:0-6153 GCA_964460695.1 Hadarchaeota archaeon (SeqCode) | reverse complement strand
GGCCCCATGTAGTTCTCGTAGCTTAGGAGGTGGATCATATCGTCGCCGCCCCTCTGCCTCTCCCTCACTATGGACTCGATGATCATCCTCTTCTCCTTTGCCTCCGACCTGTAGCTGGAGGACCACAGCTCGGCGGTGTAGAATATGGGGGTTGTGACAAGCACCGGGGTTCTAGGCCCGCGGGCCCGGATTATGTCGATGAATGGTGGCAGACGTTGGGCCAGCTCTCTAGGAGTGTTGTTCTGCCCCACATCGATGACGTAGCAGCTGGCCTCGATCTGGGATACGATCTTGGCCACGGACTCTTCGCACCGGCCCATCCCGCTGAAACCCATGTTGACGTAGTCGATGTTCAGGGTTCTCGACAGCCTTGCCTGGTAGCTCAGGCCCGGCCTGGATACACAGCCCCCCTGGGTGATAGAGGTGCCGTAGAAGACGATCGGGAGATCTACGGAGAAGGGGCGTGGTTGCTCGAACGACGATTCGTCGTGAACATCCAGCGATTCAACCTCGACGGTTCCGTACGGCGGAAGATAGATGCAGATGTCCCTCATCTCGGTGGTTGTGGTTGCGAAGAGGGAGAGATCTACCTCTCCCCCTTCGAGTGGAGGCACCCGGGAAGACCAGAACTTGCCGTCCACATAGGTCGAGATGCCCTGAACCGAGAACTGGGTCATGTTGGGGTGGGGCGTGAACGGAGGAAAGGTTGCCCTCATGCTGAGGGACGGGCTGTCCGTTCTCAGCCTGATCCTGACTCCGGCCGTCTGTTTTCCAGCCTCGAAGAGACCGGGTGGTAGAACAGGCCTGAATCTCTCTGGGAATCTCCACAACCTGGGCGATGTCTCTTCGAACCATGGCAACCCACATACTTGGATTCGCCTGTCCTCGACTCTAATCCTCGTCAACTATGCCAGCTCCCATCTCAAGTGGCGTTGCGCGTCTCTCCGCCGAGCTTAAGCTTTAGAGTTCTTATCTCGAATGGCCCCAGCTCTATATCGAATGACGGTCCGCCAAGGCCGCGGGGAGGCGAGGTCACCCTCTCGAGGAGGTCTAGCTCCACAACTGTGACGACCGGGAGGAAGAGGGAAATGGTGGTTCGCTGGGAGCTAGACACGGCGTTGAATAGCCTTACTACAAGCTCTCCGCCCGACAATTCGCCTACCTCAATATCCTGCGAAGCTGGCTCCGGTGCTTTGACTGCTGCTATCATGACGGCGGGGTTGGACGATTGGATGAAGGATATCCGGTGTGGCATATCCTTGAGATCGGCCAATCTGCTTATCATGAGGGGGCGCCACGCGTTGAACATCTCGCCCTCTATCGGTGCCGCGGCGCCGGTTTCCCAGGTACCCCGGTTGACGAATAGGGCGGTTCTCGTCACGTGTACCTGGCCAACGTCTGCATGGGTTGGCCTTCGAGGAGAGTCCGCCTTGATCCCCGAGTCTTGGGAGGGGGGCGGATGGCCCGGTCCCCGCAGAAGGGTAAGTTCGAGGACACCTCCGTCGACGCTGAACCCGTACTTCGAGTCGTTGACCAGCGTGAAGCAGTGGCCGTCCTCCTCCCGTTGAACCGTGACCCACCTCTGGCAGCAGACCTCCCAGCGCGCCTCCTCTCTCGGCGTCTGCGGAGCCATCCTCCTTAAGACGGCTCCGTACGGGCAGTCGGCGACGGTCACCGATGATCCTGAGGCGGGGTCTATCGAGAGGGGGAAGCAGACCTTGAGGATGGAGTCGGCGTCCCTCCAGGCGATGATGTGGTCCATATAGACGCCCGGCAGGGCAGCATAGAGGGACACCCGTTTCAGGTACGACGAGTTCCCAAGCCTGCCGACGATCTCGACCGTGGCGCGGACCGGCCCCTCTTCGACCACCTTGACCTGTAGGGGTGGACCGCAGGGAACTGGGCTTGATCGGTAACCCTTCTCTATGTTCCACGCCCCACCACGGTCTCGGAACAAGGCGTACTTGTTGCCCTCCCCGGACAGGGCCTCGACTCCGAGCTGCTTGGAGTAGATCGAGACCAGATTGCCGGTGGACTTTGACACCGAGACCCTGAGCACGTCGTTCTCGATGATGACGGTCTCGCCAAGGTCGGATATCCCCAGTCCCGCCGAGGAATCTTGCTGAGCCGCTCGCCGCTCGGCGACCTGGAGGCGGGCTATCCCGATGGGCGGCAGATCTACAACGGTGAGGATGCTCTCCTCTAGGGCAGAGTTCAGAGATGAAAGGTCCTCTTTCCCTCCAGCTCCACCTAGCAAAATGGGCCTTCCGGGCCAGCTCACCGGCTCCAAGACGAACTGGTGGGGCAGGCGTCTCCCCCCATCTATCAGCGAAATCCCTTCTCTGAGCTCGTCGGGGTCACGGCCAATCGCCTCTGCTAGCGATGAGAGGCTTTCACAGACCGGAGCCGGGCCGCCGGCAGAGGTGGGGTTGAAGATCGTGAGGTAGGTCTGCAGCGCCTTGTCTTGGGAGGCGCGGGCATCGGATTGCTTGAAGACGGATCTGAGTAGGAACTCCATGCCCTCCCGTTCAAGCTGGCTGGCGGTCTTCCGGAGGGAGAGAAAATCTTCCTCGGCCTCCTGGTAGACCTCCGGGATACATGTGCCTGAGAGCACGTCGTGGAACTGGTTGAAGAGCAGGGTCTTCCACATGTGCTCCAGCTCTCTTCGCGGATACCCATGGCCGAGGGCTAGGCATATGGATAGGAGCTTCTCCAGGGATGTCAGCATCTCCTCGCTCCGCCTGTTGTGCAGCTTGATCCTTGCCAGAGTTGTGAGGGTTCCCCTGTGGAGCTCTAGGTATATCTCGTCCTCCCATACGGGCAGCCGCTCGGCCTCCTTGGAAAGAGCCTGAACGAAGGTATCAGGGTCGCTGTGGCGTATCCATCCTAAGCGTGCGAGGGCCTCGACGACGGCTATCTCCGCCTCGAATGGACCGTGCCCGCCGTCGCCCGCCCCGTATCCGAATATCTGGACGCTGCACGGCTCGTCCGAAAGCCTGGAGAGGATCTCCTCGTCATCACAGGTGTAGTCCGAGCGCAGGTGCTGGCCGGGATTGAGGAGCATCCGCTGTGGCTCTCTTGACCCTGCTGCGGAGAGAACGGTGTACCCGATATCTGCGACGTAGGCGAGTATCTGTGTCCCGTCGCATCCTCTCCAGTGGAAACTCGCGAAGGGGAACGCCGTGTCTTGGTTCCACAGAGGCTTGTGGGTTAGAAAGGCATCTGCCCCGCTTTTCGATAGGATCTGGGGAAGAGATGGTGGGAACCCGAAGGAGTCTGGGGCAAAGGCCACCCTCGAAGTCTTCCCGAACTTTTCGATGAAGAACCTCTGGCCGTAGAGCCGCTGCCTTACAAGGGACTCGCCTGAAGGCATGCGTAGATCCGCCTCCACCCACATGCGGCCCAAGATGTGCCATCTCCGACCGAGCTGCTCCTTGATCTTGGAGAAAAGGGCCGGGTCCCGATCCATTATCCACTGGTAGTAGAGGGGACAGGGCTGGGAGAATGTGAACCCGGGGTATCTCTCGAACTTCCTGAAGACATTTTCGAAGGTCTCAAGGCATATCCTAATGGTCTGCCTGCGAGTCCACTTCCAGGCAGCGTCTATGTGGGACTGGCCGATTGCGTGGAAGTCCAGTTCTCTGAGCCTCATCTGGGCCCTGTCCTCAAAGACCCTGGTGCCCATCCCGACAAGCAGGGTTGACAGACGCGTCCTGTGGAGGAGTCTCGCCACAAACTTCAGCCATCCGGGCTCAGGCATCTCGACTGATGTGCTCTACGATACTTGAAAGTATTTGCTCGGCCATCTCGGAGGCGGGGGAGGGCTTCGCGCAGCTCTTCCCACTCAATATCGATGTGCCAGGTTCTGCCTCCGCTCTAGTAGCGAGGGGTTAGTGGAGCCTCAAACACATAGCTTCCGGGCGCTAGGCTCAGCACAACCTTTTCTCTAGAAACCTCCGCTACCTGGACTCCCTCTGACTGCCCGACTGGCGTTCCTCGCTCGGTAACCGCGTCGGGGTCGTCGGTTGGAATTGTGCAGTTTGCCTTTGTGTTCGGCGGAACTGTCACCCTGAGGAGGAGTTTGCCGCCTCTCAGCTCCCAGCCGACAGCGGTCTCTCCGGCGATGGAGCGGTAGCGTGCCTCTGCACGGGTAAGCCTACTGGACGGGTGTGGATCTATTCTTATGGAGCGGAAGCCTGCTTCCTCAAGGTCGATGCCCACGAGGGAGTGGAAGAGCCACTCTCCAACGCTGCCGAAGGCGTAATGGTTGAAGGAGTTCATGCCCGGGTCATGGATTCCGTAGTCATAGATCCAGCTGTTCCAGCGCTCCCAGATGGTGGTGGCGCCGCTTTTCACGGCGTATAGCCACGACGGATAGGTCTCGCGCAGCAGCAGCCTGTATGCCGCATCCACCTCCCCCGACCGGGTTAGGACCGGCAGCAGGATCGCCGTCCCAACAAATCCCGTGGTAAGGTGCCACCCCTTCTTCCGGATATCCTCCACCAGATGGTCGGCGGCCCTTGGGCGCAGCTTTTCGGGGAGGAGGTCAAAGGCCAGTGCCAGCGCGTAGCTGGTCTGGGTCTCCCCCTTCACCCTTCCATCCGCCGAGACGAAGGCCTCTGTGAACGCGTCACGTATCTTCTCGAAGAGGTCCCGGTAGCTAGAGCTATCCTCGTCTTCTCCGATAGCCTCTGCCATCTCGGCCATCAGCCGTACCACGTAGGCGAAGTACGCAGTCGACAGGACGTCCTTGGGCGTGTGGCGCCCTGCGGGAACCCAGTCGCCGTAGCCCGTATCGGGGCGCAGGAGGTTCTCGCTGTTTCTCTGAAGGTATTCGATGTGCCTCTTCATCGAGTCGTAGTGTCGACGTATGACGCGTCTATCGCCGTAGACCTTGTACATGACATAGGGAATAACTATCCCTGCGTCACCCCAGGCCGGCGTGCCGAAGCCTCCGCCACAGACCGGGGCCACGTCTGGATATCCGCCATCCTCGCTCTGGCCGTCGTTGAGGTCTATCAGCCACTTGGTCATGAAGGCGGATATGTCGGCGATGTAGCTGGCCGTGCGGCAGAACACCTGTGCGTCTCCTGTCCAGCCCTGTCTCTCGGATCTCTGGGGGCAGTCGGTGGGGACCTCGAGATAGTTGCCCCTCAGCCCCCAGACGATGTTCTGGTAGAGGCGGTTCAGAAGATCGTTGGAGGATGTGAAATCGCCGGTGATGGGGAAGTCCGAGTGGAGGACAACTCCTGTGACGTCATCGAGGTCCGGTTCGCCGGGATAGCCCGTTACCTCGACGTACCTGAAGCCGCGGAAGGTGAAGGAGGGCTCCCAGACCTCCTCGTCCAGTCCCTTGCATATGTAGGTGTCGGTGTTGCGCGCGCCCCTGAGGTTTGGCGTGTAGATCTTGCCGTTCGCCCTGACGATCTCTGCAAACCTCATCACGACCTTCTGGCCGGCCTTGGCGCCTCTGATCCGGATCCTCGCCCTGCCAACCATGTTCTGTCCGAGGTCGAAGACGTATACCCCTGGCTCGACCTCGTCTTTGGCGACGGGTTGGAGTTCCATGATGCGCCGGACCGGAGGGCCGGGGTGCCACGTTAGCTCGAGGGATCTATCCTTCTCGACCTCTACGGGGTCCCAGTCACCATCGTCGAAGTCTGGCTCATCCCACCCGGGGATTTCGAGCCTGGCGTCGTGGGTCTCGCCCATGTAGAAGTCTGCCTCCCGTATCGGCCCGTAGGTCGCCTTCCAGCTGTCATCGGTGACGACAAGCTGGACGGAGCCGTCCTCCTTCTCGATCTCCAGCTGGACGAGGAGGCGTGGCTCACCACCGTAGTAGGCACGCCTCATCCATCCGCCGCAGTAGCCGGCATACCAGTCGTCGGACAGGATCGCGCCCAGCGCGTTCTTTCCCTGCTTCAAGAGGTTCGTTACGTCATATGTGCGGTAGTACGCCCTCTTTCTATAGTCGGATCTTCCAGGGATGAAGACGTCGTCTGCGACCTCAGCGCCGTTTATTCTGACCTGGCAGGTGCCTAGAGCCGAGACGTGTAGGAAGGCCCTCTTGACCTTGCCCCCCACGTCAAAGGACTTCCTCAACATGGGCAGGGGGTAGAGTTCAAGCCCGCTGGGCTCGACGTATCCCCAGGG
>CAYWSC010000123.1:0-6187 GCA_964460695.1 Hadarchaeota archaeon (SeqCode) | reverse complement strand
GAACTCGTCTACGGCCTGGCCGCCGAGAACGAGGAGACGGCTATGAGGAACCTGGAACAGCTCAGCGAGATGGCAGAAAGGGGGCTCATCAGGGGTGTAACTGCCCGCAGACTTGTCCCCGTACCCGGCACGCCGATATACAAGAGGGACGACATTGCGCAGATCCCGGACCTGGAGGGCCACATGAACGCGTTGAGGGAGAGGATCAACTCGACCTGCGAAAGCAAGCTCGCCAAGCCGGGAGAACTGATAGCCAACGTGTTCGCCTACGCCTCCCTAGACGGTTCGTCCCTCGCCCAGACAGTCGGCATAAACCCTGTGCATCTCGTCGTCTACGGCTCTTCCGATGGGAAGTCCTCCCAGGATGTCCGCGTGACCGGCTTCTCAGACTCCAGACTCGAGGCGGTGGTGCAGCCTCTGGAGCCAAGAACGGTCTCGAGGCACATCCTGAGGCTTCTCCCCGGCATGACGGAGGATCGGATAGACATGTTCATGAAGTTCAGACCGGAGAGGGAGGACGAGTTCCTGCAGCTCTTCGAGGACCCAGTGGAGGGGAGGAGGGCCGCCTCCTTCTTCGAGTTCAAGAAGGAGTGACGCACAAGGAGATCTACGAAGGAGGGTCGCATTGTGAAGGAGATCGGTATAGGAATGCTTGGCCACAGCTGGATGGGCAGAACCCATACACTGGCCTTTAAGACCCACAGTCTGTACTTCGAAACGGAGTACCTTCCGAGGTTCGTAGGGATATACGGCAGAGACAAAAAGAGGCTGAGGTACGACGCTGAGAGATGGGGATACGAGTACGCGACCACCGACCTTGACCGGATAATCTCGGACGACTCGATAGACGTGGTGGTCAACGCTCTGCCCAATCACATGCATAGGGAGCCCTGCATCCTAGCCGCAGAGGCCGGAAAAGACGTGATCTGCGAGAAGCCGCTAGGCCTCAGCCCAAGGGAGACGCAGGAGATGCTCTCCGCCGTCGAGAAAAACAGCGTAAGGGACATGATGGTATTCAATTACAGGTGGCTCCCCGCAATGCAGCTCGCCAAGAGGCTGATACAGGACGGCAGGCTTGGCAGGATTCTCCAGTATAGAGGTCTCTACGGCCAGTCGTGGCTTGTCTCTCCAGAGGCACCGGCCTCCTGGAAGGTATTGAGGAAGACCTCGGGAGCGGGGGTGCTTCTGGACCTTGGACCCCACGCCGTCGACCTCGCCACGCATCTGGTGGGTCCTATCTCCGAGCTCGTCGCGCAGGAAGCCCTCTTCGCGCAGCGCAGGAGGAAGCCGGATGCAACGTGGGCCTCGAGAGACGAGCTGGGAGAGGAGTTCGTCAACTGTCTGCTAAGGTTCCAGGCGGGCGCCCGTGGAAGCCTAGAGGTCAGCAGGGTTTCAACCGGCTTCATGAACAAGAACAGGATAGAGGTTCATGGAACCAAGGGCGCCCTGGCCTTCGACCTTGAAAACCTCAACAGCCTCCAGATATACGACATGGAGCAGGAGAACGACGGGTTCCGTAACTACGTGGTGGATTCTCACAACGTCGGCTGGTCCAGAGCCTTTCTGCTCCAGACCCACCACTTCATACAGTGCCTCTCCGAGGACAAGAGGCCCTCCCCGAACTTCAGGGATGGCCACAGGGTCCAGCTGATCCTGGACCGAATCATGCAGTCAGCTCGAGAGGGAAGATGGCTCAGCCTCGACGACATAGAATGGTAGGAGGCTGCAGGTCTTCCCTGCGAAGAGGAGAAGAAAAAGCCCTACTCGACTGGGACTATCTCTTCCAAGTCCCTGCAGTTGTTCCTTATGGTGACTGGGGTCGTGCCGGAGGCCTGGGCGACCTCGCTCTGGTTGACCTTCATCCCCGCCCTCACGGAGGCGAGGTAGATCGCCGCTCCGGCCACGCCGATGGGGTTCTTCCCCGAGGTTATCCCTGCAGCGATGGCAGCCCTCAGCATCCTAGCAGCGTCCTCCTGAACTTCACCGGGAAGGTTGAGACGCGCTGCCAGCTGCCTCACGTAGTCCAGTGGAGTTGAGGGAGGAACCCGTAGGCCGAGCTCTCTCTGGAGGATTCTGACGACTCCGCCGACCTCCTTCCGCCTGCTCGCACCTGCGACCTCGGCCAGCTCCTCCAGCGTTCTTGGAAGGCCGAACTGCCTCGCCGCCAGGTAGAGGCACGCCGCAACTGTCAAGACGATGGACCTGCTCTTGGGGATATCCTTCTCCAGAGCCTGCCTGTATATCAGCGCGGCGGACTCGGTGACGTTCTTCGGGATCCCGAGCTGTCCCGCCATCATATCCATCTCGAAGAGAGCTATGGCAAGGTTCCTGTCCTTGGATTCGGAGGTCCTAGACCTGGCGTCCCACTTCCTCAGCCTGTCCATGTTCCTAGCCATCTCTGGCTTGAGGGGCGAGCCGCTCGCATCGTAGTCCCGAGGATCTATGATTGTGGAGAGGCCCTTGTCGTGGAACCTCAGAGTTGAGGGGGCGCCAGTCCTCTGCCTCTTGTTTATCGTCTCGGTGTCGAAGGCCCTCCACTCAGGACCCGACTCCAGTATCTCCTCCTCAAGAACAAGGCCACAGTTAGCACAGATGATCTCTCCCCTACCCGGATCGCTAAGCCTCCTGGTTGACCCACACTCCGGGCACCGGGGTTTTGTCTCAACCTCCTCGATGACCGTAGATGACATGGATATCCCTCCGGCCCGCTCCAAGGAGAAAGAACGAGCCGTTCTACACTACAGCCGCATGCCTCTCCTCTGGAGCAGCCCCACGCTGTCTTCTATATAATCCGTTAGCATCTATATAAATGAATCGTTTCTCCATATAGGGTCTCGTCCTGCGCACTGCCAGATAAGAGAATAGGCCCGGTCGACATCGATCGCGGGCGGGACACAAACCAAGATACGCGGAGAAGGTCTCAGATATGATGGAGCTGGGGACAAGCACGAAACAGGTGTTTCAATCCTCGAAATCGTGGGGCCATCGTCGTAGGTGAGCTTCCCATGTTCCATACACTCGTCGCCATCGCCTTACTAGGATTGAGAACTGGCTACCTGCCGGACCTAAAGCCTAGGACAGCGCCCAACTCAACCCCACGGGCTCAAACTTGAACAAACAAGAGAAAGCTCCGACCAAGCAAATCATGTCCCAAAGCGCTCCGGATATCGAGAAGGCCGGTCATCGTAGAGCTCTCCACCTAAACCTAGGCCCATGGACGCCGGTGTGGTTAAACACCTACGGGTGGGTCTCCCCTCCCCTACACCCATGCTGAGAAGAAACGGTTCTTCCACGCTTTCCAGCCTGGATAGAAACCAGTCTCCATGCTGGCTACAGTCAGCTCGGTGGCTCCTTCTCTCAGATCGACGATGTTGCACCTATATCTCTGCAAGAACGAAGGTCAAGGGTTCAACGAAGACCTCTCATAAAGACATGGTCCTCCTTCATTGTGATTACTTTGCTGTCTCCCGTCTGTTGGCTCATGGTCTTCACAGGTAACACGTCTCCAACTGGGTCACGTCCCAGTCAGGGTGGGCTACATGCCCCCGAATCTTCCGTGTCCACCCGCCACGACGAGGCCTAACCCTGCCTCGGCAACACTCCTCTCGAACGACTTATGCCGGTCAGGTGTAAAGCTACCCACGTTAGGGTCACTGATGATCATAGCATCGTAGGACTCGACCAGGGATTGGTAGGTTCTCGGCATGTATAGAGGATCGCCCTCCAGATGTGCTGGGTGGAAATCCCTGCGTAGTGATCCCGGGAAGCCTCAACCGCGTCGACTTGGAACAAGAGCTAAACCTCATGCAAAGATATGAAGTTAACCCAGCATAGGTCTCCTCTCTAGGAATTTTACCCAACATGTGTACACGTACACAGGTCAGGCTTCCCGAGCTTGAGAAGTAGGCCCAGTACGGTTCCAAGCACCAACCATTCTCTCTGTCCTCTCTCTGTTCACCCATCAAAGTCACCTTGCCCAAGTCTAGTGCTGGCTACCTCTGTGTAGAGCTTGCGCCGCACCATAAGCGTCCATAGAACGAATCCGCAGATCAGCGTAGTGGCGATCACCGCAAGCCACTCGACTGTGTAGATCCAGAACAGCGCACGGTCCTTGGCCTTCATGGCGACGGTCTGGGCCTGCTTCAGGTCTTCGAAGCCCTCATCGATCAGCTTCTCGGACTCGTCCAGATCCTTTCTTATGAAGAGCGCTCTGGCCTCAGCCATCTTATTATCTGCCACACCGATTAGGGCATCGGCCTCTGCGGTGTTTGCTCCAAAAGCATCCACAAATGAAAGGATGTCGATAACTGTTGTGCGCAAACTTGAGTATCCGCTGATCTTGCTTCGCAGGATGTGGGTTTTAAGGTAGTCGGAAGGTAGAGGGGCCTGAGCCGGATAGATCATCAGGTTACAGATGAAGTCGACGTAGAACTCCCACCCCGCCAACGGCACTATGTTGGGACTGGGATTGGCAAGGTATGGCATGAACGCGAGGCTCCTTCCCTTTCCAACCTCCATGACGACGGCCACGGGATTCCGATCTGGAAGGGTCGCCACTGCCAGAGTGGTGGAGGCCTCTTTTGGCGAGACCTCGCGGTTGATAATGTGGAATCCTGGCGCCTTCTCGAAGGGCAGCGACGCCATTAGTGGATCGTCCGGCTTCACCACGACCATCCTGAAGAACGTGCTGATCGATGTAAGTGCCGGAAGCTGGGGAAAACAGTACACTGGCAGGATGTCGCCAACGAGGGTGTCGCCCCAAGACGGATACGTTATGTGTCCCGCGAAGCTCTCTTCTCCTCCCGACATGACGAAGCCTAGCCCATCGACCCTGACCGCGTCTGCCATCCATTTCAACCAAGTTGGTGCATAGCTCTGAGCGCCCGAGTCGCATAAGTAGATCACATCAAAGCAGCCTGTAAGCTTTGCATATGTCCTGGGCATGTAGAGTCGCAAGGAGCGGCGCACTCTCTCACTCCCCATGCCGTAGAGGTAGGCCGGCACCGAGTAGACCTCGAGGGTGGGATCTGCCTGCATGATGCTTCTCACTGCTGTGGCACCTAGGAACAGAACCCTCACCCTACCGAGGTCGTCTGTCTTGGCCGAGGACAAAGGTGACCAGAGTACGGCGGAAAGCATTATCGCCAGGTAAAACAAGAGTATAGCCTTATTCATCTTATGCATCCTCTCCTTATCGGATCTTCTCTGGATAGCAGAGTTTTATGGTTCCTACGTCTATGTAAAGCTTGCAGCGCACCGTAATCCAGCGCGTGAAGCTAGAGACCAGGAGTATAGCCCTAACTACGAGGCGTTCCGAGAGATCAATCCATAGAAGCGCAGCCGGAGGTCTCATGGCCGCCCTCTCACAAGACCGATTCCCCTCCACTGCGACCACCTTCTTGAACCCTGGCTGGTGCTCGGTGGCAAAGATACCCACATTGGCATAGCTCTCTGTCTCCGCTCACCTACCAAGGGTACCTTCTCTCCTAAGCCTCGTGGTGACTACCTGTGCATATAGCTTGCGGCGGATCATAAGCGACCAGAGAACGTATCCACAGATCATCCCCGTCCCGGTCACCACGAACCACTCAATCAGATATATCCACGCCAAGGCCCTCTTCCTTACTTCTACCGCTTCACCCAACATATCGTCTAGACGCGAGATAGCTTGGTCCATCCTAGATGATGATTCCTCCAGTTCCATATCGATGTAAAACTTATCAGCCAGCGCCTTCTGTTCCTCTGCCTCTCCCAGATCCCTGAGCAGGGGCACCGTATTCGCGTTGAACCGGTCTGCAAACTCGATCATGGAGAGAAGAAGCGTCTTCTTTAGATAGAAGGTGGAGAACTTTTCTCTAACCGTCTTGTCCAGAACCATGTCAGGTATCTCAACCCGAGCAGGATAATATATCATCGAGGCAAACACCTGCCCCGCGTACTCCCATACGCCTCCGGTCTGGGAGAAAGCCCACTCCCCCCTTCCGCCCCAGTCATGTACGAAGGCCAGCGATAATCCTTCCCCAGCCTCCATGTAGGCGATAACCGGTCTGCCTCGCGGGTTCATCGATGTTCTCGCTACTACGGTTGCCCCCTCTTTATCGTAGACCCTGTTATGCGCCGCCAGCCATGCATCTTCCCAAGGTATATCCTTGACCAAAGGATGGTCCGGAATCTCTATATCAAGTTT
>CAYWSC010000122.1:0-6206 GCA_964460695.1 Hadarchaeota archaeon (SeqCode) | reverse complement strand
CCTGGTCGCAGAGTTCTTCGGCATGAAGCTCGTCTATCTCGAGGCCGGGTCCGGCGCGTACAGCCACGTCCCAGAGGACATGGTCTCCGCCGTCAAATCCAGTCTAACAATACCCCTGATCGTCGGAGGAGGGATAAGGACAGTCGAGGACGCGCGGCAGGTGCTATCATCGGGGGCGGACGTCATCGTCCAGGGCACGGCCGTCGAGGAGGGGGGCGCATCGGTCGTGGCGGAGGTCATAAGGTTCGTAAAGTCCTTCTGATTCTCCCCGGGAAACCAATTTCTACTGCGGGCCGATCGTGCTGGGAGATGAAAACCCTAAGGGCGCTGGCCGACCTGACAAGGGTGTTCCCAAACCAGCTGATGATAGGGGCCGGCGTCCTCATCGGCGAGGTCGTCGCCCTCTCCGGCCTGCCTCCACTGAGACAGGCCGTTCTGGGATTCGTCGGGCCGGCCGTGCTTGGGGCTTCGACCTTCGCCATGAACGACTACTACGACCTGGAGTCGGACAGGATGGGGGGCAGGAGGGACAGGCCGCTTGTCAGGGGGGATATCTCTCCCAGGACGGCTAGGAACGTCTTCCTGGTAGGATTCCCGGTGGGTCTTGTCCTCTCATCGATCATAAACCTGGGGTGCCTAGTCATAGCGGTGGTCTTCGCCCTCCTCGCCCTAGCCTACAACCTGAGGCTCAAGCAGACCGGCCTGCCCGGAAACCTCTTCATAGCCTCGACCATGGCGATCCCCTTCATCTACGGCTCTGTTGCGGTCGGAGAAACACCGGGGCTGCCGGTGATCGTGCTTTCCCTGATGGCCTTCCTCTCGGGAACGGGCAGGGAGGTTCTCAAAGATGTCATGGACGTCGAGGCCGATGCCGTGCGGGCCTCAAGAAGCATTCCAAGAACCATGGGCCTTGGCTTTGCCTCACGCCTAAGCGCCGGCTTTTTCGCCTCAGCAGTGGCCTTAAGCCCCCTTCCATTCTTCTCCAGGATCTCCGCATCCTTCTTCCTCGACCCGAAATACGGGGTGCCCGTGGCCCTAACCGACCTCTTGCTCCTCTACGTGATGAAGAGGTCCCTGGCCATCACGAGGCCAAGTGACGCGGTGCCCCTGAGGGGCCTGAGCCTTGCAGCCCTTGGTATAGGGCTTTTGGGCTTTCTCTTTGGAAGCTTCTAGCGGAAGAGGCCGTGAAGAGGGCCCCTTCTCGTCCTCAGCCCGGATAGCCTCGCCTGGTAGGATATGGCCGCCTCGGCGACGGCGCATGGAGGGAATATCTCCCGCGCCCTGTTGACAGACCCGTAGATTATGTAGTCCGCGCCGGCCGCCTGGCAGAGGGCCGCCGTCGAGGCCCTGATGACGTCCTTCCCACCCCTGCACATCGACGCTACCTTCGGATACCTCCCCACAACGCCGACGGGGGCGGTGCCGGTTGGGAGGCCGAAGGCGTCCTTTAGAAGCTCTATCCCCCTTGCAGCTGATCCCACGCCCGGAAGGTCCAGGACGGGTGTGAACAGGATGGGCTTTTTGATCCCGGCTGACCGGGTCAGGTCCAGAAGGCCTGTGCCGCTTGGGCCCGATATGACCTCCACCATGCCTCTGGGCATCGGGTTCTTAGGGTTGAAGGCCTGTATGAGGGCTGCCTCTATGCCCGTCGATCTTATCGCCTCTGCCTCGTGGGCATCGGCGCTGTAGTTTACCGAGTCGTATACCGACCTGTCCAAGATGCCGCAGTCCTTTGCGGCTAGGACACCTGCGATCCTGACCTCCACGTTCGGTCCGTTTATCAAGATTGGCGAGTCGGAGTTTTCGGCGATGAATTCTACCTCCCTCCTTATCGCCTCCTCTGTATCCCCCACGACGTCGAACATAGATGGCAGGCCGGTCTTCTTTGAGGCTCTCTCCTGCCTGCGTATCAGCTTCTTCGCTCTCTCCTCGTCGAAGACCCCTTTTGCCCTGTCCTGGACGATTCGGTGGCCCTCGTGGAAGAGGCTGCCTATCATTACGCAGGGAACCTCGCCGGGCTGCCCGCCCAGCTCCACCTCCCCGACTCTAAGTACGGCCTGCTCCTTGTCGAAGCGGAACATGAACCCACCGGCAGGCTGGCCGCCTCCGTGCTGATAACTTTGAGTTGCGACGCTACAGCTCGAGGTACTTGGAGAGCTTCTCCTTCAGCAGGGCGACGAGCTCGGCGTGGTGGCGGGGATAGATGTCCGGAATGTCAAGGACTATTATCTTGTCCTCCGCCTCGGGGAAGCTGCCCACGATGGACTCTTTGTGGTGATCCTCCATGACGAATATCACGTCTGCCCACTCTACGAGCTCCCTGGAGACCCTTCTATACGCATGCCTCCAGGTCCCGGCAGACCTCGCCTCGTATAGTGGGTTCTTTGAGAACAGTGCCTCCGCGGTCGGACTCCTATCTATGTTGCCTGTGCAGACGAAGAGGAGCTTCTTCTTGGCCAAAACCTAGATCTCCAAGTTGGAAGGTGCGGCCGCCGGGATTTGAACCCGGGCTATAGGCTCTTTCCTGCTCGGAATGGGAAGCCTAGGTCCTAACCAGACTAGACCACGGCCGCCGAAAACGGGTCCCAAAAAGATTTAATAAATCTCTTTTCCAGGGTGGCCCGATGGCCAGGTCTAGGAGGCGGCAGGAGGGCAGACTTCCGCCGACCGGCGCGGGGCTTATGCGCTTCTTCGACGAGGAGGCCCGTGGAATAAAGCTCAGCCCCCAGATCATTATAGCCGCCTGCATCGTGATAGCCTTCTTGGTTTCGCTTCTCCACGTCTTCAGGCCCGCTGGATAGGCCGGGCTAGCAGGTCCTAGTAGGTCTTCCTCAGACCCCTGGAGTCCAGCTCCTCGTTTACAACCTGTCTGACGATCTTCTCTAGCTGCTCCATGTCCTTTATGTCGTCTCTCAGGCCCCTGATCATGTTCTCAAGCTCCTCCATCACTCCCACGTAGTCCCTTGCTATCTTGAGCTTGCCCTCCTGCTCTATCACGGTCTCCTTCAGCGACTCGTACTCCTCCTCCATCCTCGACAGCCTTGAGACCCTCTCCTTGGCGAGCTCGAGCTCCTGGGCCAGGCGCTTCGTCTCCTCGACTTTTTCGAAGTAGTCCTTCCGCAGGCTTTCGAGATCCTTCACCAGGGATTCGTACTTCTGGGCGATCTGGATCAGCTCCTCTATCCTGGAGAGCTGTGGAACCTTCCCCCAGCCGATGATGACGCAGTCCTTCCCGACGCTCAGGATGTCCTCAGGGGAGAGGTGGTAGGTCTTCCTCCCCATATACGTCGGCCTCCTCCTGAACTCGCCGACGGGCTCCACGTCGACCTTGAAGATTATCTTGCCCTCCCTAATCCTAGGCTCCACTGAGGATATGGTTCCAAGGAGCGTGCCTGTGACCTCTACCGCCATCTTTCCCTCTAGCTTGGAGGGCAACTCTTCGGCCATTGAAACACCCGTCGCCGTTGGTCTGGTTCCGCTGATATTTCTTTGTCTGGGACGGCCCTGCCTTGGGCGCGGATCTCGGCGAGGTCTCGGCTTTGGGCTGATATATTTCAGCGCTGGGCCTTGGGTTGGGCACGATGGCCGAGATCGGGATACTAGCCTCGGTTGCCGCCGGACTCCTCTCGTTTCTATCTCCCTGCGTCCTTCCACTGATACCGGTATACATATCCATAATCACCGGGGTGAGCATCGACGAGCTCAGGTCGGGCAAGGCGTCCACCGGGCAGATCCTCCTCTCATCATCGCTGTTTGTCATCGGGTTCTCATCGGTGTTCATCGCCCTAGGTGCCTCGGCGTCGGCGGCCGGCTCTTTCCTGGTCAAATACAAGGGTGCGATGAACATCGCCCTAGGGGCCTTCATAGCGGTCATGGGGCTGTTTATCGCGGGTTTTGTCCCGGTGCCTCAGCTCTACAGGGAGAGAAAGCTGCACCTCGACGCGGGGTTTTTGAGGCGGATAGGCCCCCTGGCCTCGGCGCTCATCGGGATGGGCTTTGCCTTTGGATGGACGCCGTGCGTCGGGCCCATCCTCTCCTCGATACTGGCCCTGGCTGCGAGCGGCCAGTCGGTGTGGAGGGGGGTAACCCTGCTCTCCTTCTACTCCCTCGGGCTGGGCGTCCCCTTCATCCTTACCGGCCTCTTCTTCGGCAAGATGGTCTATGCCCTTGACTGGTTCAAGAAAAACCAGAAGACGGCGTCCATGGCGACGGGCGTCCTGCTGGTCGGGCTAGGCGTCATCCTCGTCCTTCAAGGGGCAGGTCTTCTGCCGCCGCTTATCTAGACAAGAATAGAGAAAAACAGGGAAGATCCGCCGATGCACCAGCGGGCCCCGGACATCGAAGTCCGTATATGCGTGAAATCCATCACGACCCGAAGCCGGGGTGAACCGCTGGTGCCGGCGTTCCCCAAAAAGTGGGCAAGCTCTTTTAAATGTTTCGACTTTTCGAATAATATGTGGAATATTCTGCAACACTTCAGCCCAGATGGCCCACAGGACTGTTTTCCAGGGCAAAGAGTTTAATATCCGGCGGATGCGGGGCGACACGTTGGAAGACAAGCAGAGGCAGCTGGAGGAGATCGCAGCCCAGATATCCAGCTGCCAGCGATGCCCCCTCTGGCGGACCAGGAAGAACCCCGTGCCGGGGGAGGGGCCGGCCTCCTGGGTCGTCTTCATAGGCGAGGCCCCCGGGGCCAGGGAGGACGAGCTTGGCCGCCCCTTCGTCGGCTCGGCCGGCAAGTTCCTGGACGAGCTCCTCTCCGTGGCGGGCCTTGAGAGGGGCCAGGTATTCATAACCAACGTGGTTAAGTGCAGGCCGCCCTCCAACAGGGTGCCTCGAAGCGCCGAGCTCTCCGCGTGTTACCCCTTCCTCCAGAGGCAGCTCTCAGCGATCTCCCCCAGGCTTGTCTGTACTCTGGGAGGGGTCGCCCTCAGATCCGTTTTGGGCCTCTCGGGGATCAACAGGTACAGGGGCAGGCCCCAGATGAGGGGGTCGACCGTGTACTTTCCAACCCTCCACCCTGCCGCCTCGCTCTACGACAGGAAGCTCAGGGAGATCCTTGTTGCCGACTTCGAGAGGCTTGGAGAACTGGTTCAGGCGGGTCCCGACGGGCTTGCCTCCAAGATGGCCTCGCTAAACGGGCTCCTCACCCTGGACTCCTTCTAGAAATAGCTCTATGTCCTCTTGACGTATAGGGTGAGGTTCCTCTCCTCGACGACCTGGACCGCGGCATCCTTCTCTATCTTTCCGTCTCTCGAGACGGCCCTCCAGATCTCGCCCCTAAGCTCGACCTGTCCCTCTGGGTCCAGGTCGGTGACGGCGACGGCCCTCTGTCCGATCAATGCCTCCTTCCCAACGGCCGGTCGCCTCCTGTGGCTCTGGATCGCCTTATAGAGGCCGAAGAGGAGGAATGCAGCCACGGCTACGGTGAAGGTGATCAGGGCAGCCTCGAAGGACGATATTCCAGGCGAGGCGAGCATCGCTTCTGGCCCGCAAAACCTCCTATTATATTTCTCCCCGCCGCCTTGGGGAAGATGGCAGCTTGCGGAAGTGCCCTAGCCGCGGGGAAACCTCTTTTAGAGCAGAGGCGCCATCCTGGACGATGCTGGCGCAGGCCCCAGCGGTGTCCTACCTTCCGGGGAGGGTTTGTCTTTGAACTTCTTGCTGATAGTGATCTTCATCCTGGCCATCTTCGTCATCTCGTTCCTCTCCTCTGTCGTGCTGACGAGGCTGCACCACGTCGGCGAGGTGAGAAAGACAACGGTCCCCGAGATCCTGGAGAAGAGGTTTCACCGGGGCATAATCCTGGACCTTGAGGCGGCGATGGAGCTGGTGAGGTTTCCGGGTCTGGACGAGCTGCCCGTGCTTATCGCGAGGGAGGGATCCTCCCAGATCCAGGCCACCGTGCCGGACGAGCTTTCATCCAAGATGGAGATAGGCCAGACCAGGCTCGTCCCGGGGACGCCGGAGGATCTCTCTGGGGAGAGGGAGAATCTCGGAAGGTTCAAGATGGTGGCTACCTTCCAGGAGTTCCCAACTCCCCATCTAAAGATCCTTGCGGCAAAGCCCCTAGAATAGCGGCTGATTTTGGCTCGTTGTGCCTTGATACTTCTCGGGTTTCCCCAGATCTCTATGGAGCTGGCTCCTCGATTGGCTGCGGAGGCTTCCTGATCAGCAGGTACCATCCGAGGAAGATGCCGAAGAAG
>CAYWSC010000121.1:0-6228 GCA_964460695.1 Hadarchaeota archaeon (SeqCode) | reverse complement strand
GGAAGGGGGCTTCTCTGTCTTGAAGGAATGGATGGGTCGGTGAGGTGGAGCATCCCGAAGAGGTCTCCCGCCACCTCCTTTGTGGCGGTGGCTGATGTCAACCGGACGGGGCGACTCCAAGTCATCTGGCTTCAGAACCTCACGGGATCCATATGGGTTGTGGACCCGGTGTCGCAAGGGGTGGTGAAGACGCTCAACGGCTCGGCTGACAGCTCGTTCTTCGGGTGGCCAGCCCTGGGGGACCTCGACGCCGACGGATACCTCGAGCTGGTCGTGGGTGGCTCTCACAGCGTCCTCTGCATAGATCTCGTCTCCCTCACTCAGAGATGGAAGGTCGACACACCATCCAAGTACTCCATTGCTCTGGGGGATATCGACGGCGACGGATACCTAGATGTCATTGTTCCGGGCAAGGGAAGGGTCGTCTGCATAGACAGGTTTGGCAGCGTGACCTACGAGTCGCAGCTGGAGACACAACAGTGGATGGGATCCGTCGTGGTTGGTGACGTGGATGGTGACGGAACCCAAGAGATACTCACCATTGGTGATCAAACGGACGTACTGTACGGGCTGAACGGAAGGAGCGGCTTGGTAGAGTTCTCGATCGGCTCAAAATTCGGGGACACCTTCGATGGTGCGACCAGCTGTGCGCTCTCAGATGGAGACGGAGACCGAAAGGCCGAGGTCTACTGCTCGTCGAGTGGAGGTTCAAATCCCTCCGTGTACTGCCTCGGGTCCGACAAGCCAGGATGGTGGTCGGACTGGCCCCAGCTCCTCCACGACCCAGCCAACACGGCCAACTACGAGACGCCCATAGTCATTGCCAACGAAGATCAGATCGCCATGCTGATGGCCGCGCTAGCCGCGCTTTTCGCCGGCCAGAGCGTCAGGCAACGAAAGAGCCTCGCCATGCGACGGCTCGAAGGATACTGCGGACCAAGAGCCTCTAGCCCTGGGAACGGGGAGCGCATATAAAAACGCCCATGTCCAAGAGGGATCATTGGGCAAAGTGCACTCCGCGTTCATGGTTCTATCCAAGATATTCCTAGGTCTCGTCGTGCTGACCGTATTGGTGGTACTCCTCGTAGTGGTTGGACCAATCCTGCTCAACATAGACATCCTGGCCGAGCCGACTTACAGCACCCTGGAGGATCTTCTCAAGAAGCTGCTATTCTACCTGGTTTTGTGGGCCGGAGGATATGTCGTCACCAGCTGGGCGTCCCGGCTCTCGATGCCCAAGAAGAGGGCTGTTCCCCGAGTCGAGGTCGCAGTTGAGTAGCCGGGCGACGGCTCGACATCTAACCTGACTGCCTTGAGCCATCCCAGTCCGAGAAGATGGGTCCGATAGCCTGCCAGATCTGCGAGGCGATTATCGGCTGCGCCTTCTCGGTGGAATGGTACCCATCGGGCTGCCTGAAGTAGTCCCCGGGAAACTCCTCTACTAGCCCTGGGAAGGTCTCCCACAGATCGACTACAGCTACACCCTCCTCTGAAGCGGCCTTGACGAGGACCTCGTGGTAGTCCTCCAGGAGGTCTAGCTGGATGGACATTCGCCTGTCTGGCCTAGACCAGGTTGGGACGGGAGGCGGAGTCCATATCACGGGGACGGCTCCCTGGATCCTTGACAGGTAGATCATGTTCACGAGGTTGGCCCTCATCCTTTGAGCTGTGCACTGAACCAGGTAGCTTGTGCTGCACTCGTAGAATCGGATGTGGCTGTCGTTGAGCAAGAAGTTGATGAGGACGACATGGGGCCTCATCGGAGACACGTCCCTGCGCCACCTGAACAGCCCGAGGTTCGAGCTCGTTCCCCCAATCCCTGCGTTCACCACGACCGCCTGATCCCCGATTAGCTCTTGGAGGTGACTGGTCCACCTATCCTCCCTCCTCATCGAGTCGTTCTCGGTTATCGAGTCTCCCAGGGCAACGACGCGAAAGTGCTCCAGGTGAGGCTCTAGCCTGAACCCTTCCACCTCCTTGGGCAGCCTAATCTCGTTCAACTCGTCCATCCAAACGCCTCCTGTGGCTCCACTCGCCTCGCCGGCTAATTGGAAAAAGGATTCCATTCCCTAGGAGAAAACAGATAAGAACAGTCGCCTTCCCACTGCCTCTTCCCGGTGATGATTTGGGCATACCTCCCCACGAGGAGCGACGGACCGAGAAGAATCTGGTCAGGGAGTGGGGGCCCACCCTGCTAGCCCTGTTGCTGATATACCTGGTTCTCAACGTCTTCCTCCCAGTCGTCATGTCGACCCGCTCACCCCTCATGGTCGTCGTCTCCGAGAGCATGGTCCCGACGCTGAACATTGGAGACATAATTGTGGTGAAGGGAGAGGACAACTACTCGATAAACGACATCGTGGTCTATAGAAGCCCCCTCTACAGAAAGCCGATAGTGCACAGGATCATAGCGATAAAGGACGGTCACTACATAACGAAGGGTGACCACAACGCTTTTCCAGACCCCGGCACAATTGCCCCAGCCGGAGGCATAACGAAGAAGGACATACAGGGCAAGGTAATCTTCGTGATCCCAAAGCTCGGATATCCGAAGTACATAATCAGCCAGCTATTCGCGGGTTAGACCCGATGCCCAGCCAACTGCCAGACCTGAGAGGCACCTACGTACTCGTATTCCAAGTGGAACGCCCCCTCGAGAATAGACTGGGGCGCTTCCACGGCCGATACGCCTACGTCGGTTCGGCCTTCGGACCAGGCGGCATCCGCTCCAGGGTCGAGAGACACCTGAGGAAGACAAAGAAGGTCCACTGGCACATCGACCTTCTCTCCGAGTCCGAGTCGTTCCGGCCGGAGCGGCTGTACTATACTCCTAATCGGGTGGAATGCAAGCTAGCCTACGAGCTCTCAAAGCTGTTCGAAGGGGTAGGGAACTTTGGAGCGTCCGACTGTAGCTGTCCCACCCACCTCTTCAAGCTGCCCAGCGAGGCGGTGAAGATGGACCAGGCACTAGCCAGCTTCGGGCTTCAGGCGGTCTCGCTTGACCACCTCAGTCGGCTAGGGGAAGGCTGACGGGGCGGCCTGTATCGATACTCCTGTAGGCGGCCAGGGCAATCTCAAGGGCCGCCAGCCCGTCCTGTCCGCTGGCCCTCGGAGCGCGCTCTCTAATCGTAGACTCGACAAGATCCAGGCAGGTGTAGTAGTCCACGTTCGAGCCGTATCCCTGAAGGGAGAGACGCTCGCCCCTCCTAGTGACGGCCAGGTTCTGGCTGAAGCCGTCCAGCTCTAGGGTTGCCTCAGATCCGAATACCCGCATCTTGACATCGCCCCATATCGGGTAGCCTTCAGGCCGGCTCCATGACGGGTCTATCGACCCGACAACGCCTCCGTACCTTATGAGGACGAACCCCGAGTCGTCTATCCCCAGTCCGTCGTAGAGCCTGTTTCCGCCCAGAGCGAAGACCTGCGTGGCTCTGCGCCCGACAAACCAGTTCATCAGATCGGCGACGTGCACCGTGTGGTCAATTATCGCCCCGCCGCCGCTCAGAGCTCTCTCCACGAACCATCCGCCCGGCATGGACCCGTGGTTCGTCCCGCTCATCGCCTGTATCCGTCCGACTGAACCGGAGTCTATTGCATTCTTTGCCTCCAGAACTATCGGGCTGTAGCGCATGACGAAGGCGACTTGGAGTAGAACGCCGTTCTTCCTGCACGCCTCGATCATCTCCCGTGCATCGCTGATCTTGGTGGCTATGGGCTTCTCGACCATGATGTTTTTCCCGGCTTCCGCGGCTCTGATGACGTGTTCCTTGTGCTTCGCATTTGCCGAACATATGCACACGGCGTCCACAGACTCGTCCGCCAAGAGCTGGTCTAGGGACATGTATCTCGTCGAGTACTCCCGGGCCATGGCTTGCCCCCGCGTCTCGTCAGCGTCGGCTATTCCGACCAGCCTGCACGAGGGAATCTGGTTGAAGCACCTCGCGTAGCTCTTGGCATGCATGTGGTCGAAGCTGACCATCCCGACTCCTATCTTTCTCACTAGATCACCTCGGCTCGACGGGCTCTTCTTCCTCCGCGCTCCTCACGGCGGCAAGGGCGACCCTCAAGGTCTGGAGGGCATCCTCCACAGCGACCGAGGGCTTTCTGCCATCCCTTACGCATTCGACGAAATGCCTGAGTTCGCGGACATATCCGTCCTCGTGGTACGGATCTAGGGCGACCTGCCCGTCCGGGGCGAACAACCGATAGGCGTTGGTCCTGCTGTCGACCTGCGCCAGTCCCCCAGGCCCCGCTACCTCTATGTAGGTGGTGAAGGGGAAGGTCGGCGACCCCATCCAGCTGCACTCACATAGCGCCTCGCCGTCCCCGTAGTCAAGTAGCACCTGGCCGTGGGTATGGACCCCTTCCTTGACGTATGCGCTGGAGAACACCCTCTTCGGTTCACCCATCACCCATCTCACGTAGTCGATGTCGTGTATGCCTAGGTCGAAGATGACCCCGTTGCTCCTCTTCATGTCCATATACCAGCTTGCCCATCCCGGTGGAGGCCCGACGCGGTAGGCCAGCAGGTGCCTAGGCTCGCCCACGATGCCTGATCTGATGCGTTCAGCCAGCTCCGCATATCCAGGCCAAAACCTGACTACGTGTCCAACCATCGCGAGCCCCGAGCTCTTCCGGGCTGCGGACTGTATCGCCTCGCCGTCCTCCAGGCTCACCGCCAGGGGCTTCTCCAGGAAGAGGTTGAAGCCGGATTCCAAGACCTTCACGGCGAAGGACCTGTGGAGGTGGGTGGGAAGACATATGTCTATGACGTCGAGGTCCCTTGACAGAAGCTCTGAGAAGTCCTGGACGTAATCTGCGGCTGCCTTCTCCGCGAGAGGTTTGCCCTTGGTCTCGTCCACATCACAGACCGCAGCGACATCTACGTCGGCTATCTTGGAGTACGACTCGGCATGGGTCTGGCCCATGAACCCAGCGCCGACTATCGCAACGCTCACCGTCATGTTTCCACCGCCACGCCCAAGACGTATGTACAAGAAAAATCTTGGCCACGTGCAGAATCGGCCATCGCCCTCTCTTTCGAAAGAATTATATAGGGCCGGGTAAAGGGAGGCCGACCGCGAAATGATGAGGTACCGCTACCACTCCCTAGACTGGAGGCTGATCATCGGGCTCATCGTCGTCGTCGCCGTCGTCCTTCTTCTCTTGTTCGCCCGCTCGGCCATGGTGGAGATCTATGGTCCAAAGGAGATCTCGATGACGATAAAGCCCAACCAGACCATGCTCTTCAACGCGACCATAAAGAGCCAGCCGGGGGCGAGGTCCTACTCCAACTACAGCTGGTACGCCGATGGTAGGAACATATTCAGAATAGAGGAGGTTTCGAACAACTTTCGCGGGAGGTTCTCCCGCTTTCCACTGGAGGCAGGGGAGACCAGGATTCTACAGTTCAAGATAACGCTAATAGCTGACAACCCGCCCGAGGGTAGGTACTTCGTGGACTTCTACCTGGAGGCTCCCTCTCGGGGAGGGATGCGCCAAATCTCGAATAGATACCGGCTCTGGATCGAACTGGTGAAGCCTTCAGACTAGGATTCTTCGATGCTCATGCTCCTCCTGATATAGAAGTAGAGTCCAAGAGAGATCGCAGAGAAGGACCCGAAGTATATGGCGTTGAACACGTCGCCGGTGCCCAGGCAGTAGAGAGCCTGTAGCAGGAGGATCACGAAGGCCCCGACGGCGAAGAACTTGGCCTTCCTAACCTTGTCCCTTCTCTCCTCGAGGCTGAGCACGGAGAGATCGCGTGGACGGTGTTGAAAAAGGTAATTCGCATGGGGGGTGAGCCGGCAAGTCGGGGTTCTCTACCGGGCCTATGAGAGCTTCTGGGAGAGGAGCTTCCTAACTACCCGCCCAACGGTCGCCCCGTCTATCCTCCCCCGAGCCCTCTTCATCACCTCGCCCATTATGGGGCCGAAGCTTCTCTCTCCTCTCTGAGCGATGAGGTCGGCCTTCTGGTTCAGGATTGACTCGACGAGGGCGACGAGCTCCTCCTCGGTCATGGACTCCCGCGCTGAGAGGATATCTACTAGGCTCTTGCCGGAGGCCAGCTCCTCCAGTACGCTCTCAAGGTCCTCCTTTACGATGCGGCCCTTTGAGACCTGTGAGAAGACCTCCACCAGCGTCTCCTCTCTCAGAGAATCAACGTCCACCCCATTCCTCCTCAGTGCCCTAAAGGAGGAGACTATTGTGTTTGCCACCAACTTTGGG
>CAYWSC010000120.1:0-6274 GCA_964460695.1 Hadarchaeota archaeon (SeqCode) | reverse complement strand
TAGTTCAAGGCGTTTGCACCCTTCACGAAGATGTCTCCACTGGACATCATTCCAATCGCCTCGTCGAGGCACACCTCGATCAGGCGGCCATCAGCGATGACCAGCTCTGGGATGTCGGGTGCGCTGTCCCTCCTCCGCTTCATCTCCTCTGGGGCAACCATCCCTATGCAGTAGGGGTACACACTCAGATCCTCTCCGAGAAGCTCCTCAACCAGGTACCTGTTGGTGGTCCCCTTGGCGATAACCAGCATGCCCCTCTCCAGCCTCTCCCTGATCGGCTGCCACTTGGAGAGGCCACGTGCGATGAGGCGCTTCGACTGGGAGACGGTGAGCGTAACGAGGTGAATCAGCACGGATCACCCTAGATGCCCTTTCTGAGCGAGTACCTCTTGTCCTCGACGGCGTCTTTCCTAGGCCGGGCCCAGAGCAGGATCGCCACGATGATTGCAACGGCGATGGTGACTGGGGATACGAAGAAGTTCCACAGCAGCCCGAGGAAAACGAGGCCATCCCCCTTGGACATATCCCTCACGATGTATCCCCGGAGCTTTGCCTTGGAGGCGAGTTCGTCGACCGCATCCGATCTATCCCCAATCTCATCGATCAGGCCCAGCTTGAGGGCATCCAGACCTGAGTAGACGGAGCCGTTTGCTACCTGACGCACCATCTCGACAGTCATGTTCGGTCTGCCCCTCGCTATGTCGTGGATCAGGATCTCGTAGGTCTGGTTCAAGTTGCGCTGAATCGTCTCGTTCTCCTCTGCCGTGGGGGCCCTCCACGGCTCGTAGAGATCCTTCGCCGATCCAGTCTTCCACACCCAGAACTTGATGCCCTCCTTCTTCATCCATCCGCTATAGTCCTGCCATATGGATATGACGCCGAGCGACCCCGTTATCGTGTTGGCGTGGGCAACTATCTTGTCTGCAGCCGTAGCGATGTAGTATGCCCCTGAGGCTGCTATCTCGTCCATTACTGCGAGGGATGGCTTTGTGAAGTTCTCTAGGTATCTTCGAATCTCCATGCACGCATATGCCGCTCCGCCGGGGCTGTTGACATAGAGGAGGAGCGCTTTCACCCTGTGGTCTTTCTGCGCGGAAGAGATCTGGTCCGTGAGGTCTCCAAAGGAGTATATCGGTCCCACAAGTTGAACCAGCCCAATCTGCGTGTTCATACGGAGAACTGCCGAACCCAACCCCGCTACCAGGTACATTAGGATCGTCACAGCCGCCAAAAGCGATAGAAATGCCCTCGTCCCATTCACCTTTTCCAGCCGAGAGTGCATCTTTCCCCCCTCCTAATTATTGTTTCTTGCGGCAGAAGTAGGCGTCCGGCCGGATCCGGGGAACGTTGCCTGCCCCCAGAACGTGGCGAGTCCTTCGATCGGACGCCGCCAAGAGTTCCTAATAACATTTAAAGCGACAATCCACGAGACTAACTTTAAGAGGCCCACAATCCTCTGGAGGTACCGATCGAATGAACGATGTGAACTCTGAACGTATTCTGAAGGGTACCACGACCGTTGGTCTGGTCTGTGACGATTCTGTCATCCTCGCCGCTGACACCAGGGCTACTGCCGGAACCCTAATTGCGAGCAAGAGGGCTCAGAAGATATTCGAAATCGAGCCCCACATCGGCCTTACAACTGCAGGTGCGGTCGGCGACACCCAGGCGCTCGTGTCCATACTCCGAGCAGAGGCAAGGCTATACCGGATGAGGACCAAGAACCCGGTATCCGTAAAGGGCCTCGCCACCTTGACAGCCTACATCATCCACAGCCAACGATACTTCCCCTACCTTGTACAACTCCTCATGGGTGGGTACGACAAGAAGGGTCCAAGTATCTATGCAATCGACCTGTGGGGCGGCGTATCAGAAGAGAAGGTAACGGCGAGCGGGTCGGGCTCACCGGTCGCCTACGGTGTGTTGGAGAGCAGGTACGATCCCAACATGTCCTCGGACGAGGGAGTCGAACTCGCGGTCTCGAGCGTGGCCGCGGCGATCCAGAGGGACGCCGCGACTGGAAACTTCATAGACGCGTCCGTGGTAGACAAAGAGGGATACAGGGAGGTTGAGAGGGAGAGGATTGACGAGATCCTCAAGAAGATTCCTCCCAAGCCGTATTGAGGTGAAATGACGAGGTGATCTAATGGCGTTTATGCCAGAAGGAGCAATGGGATACGACAGGGCAATCACGGTCTTCAGCCCGGATGGGAAGCTATACCAGGTGGAGTATGCCGAGCGTGCCATCGAGAAGGGCGCGACGGCCGTTGGCATTAAGTCCCCGGAGGGGATAGTCCTCCTAGTCGAGAAGAGGTTCGCAAGTCCGCTGGTAGAGCCCAGATCGTACGAGAAGATATTCAAGATCGATGACCACATCGGAACTGCGACCTCAGGGCTCATAGGCGATGCCCGCGTCCTGGTTGACAGGGCAAGGCTGGACTGCCAGATCTACAGGTTGACATACAACGAGCCCATAACCGTCGAGGAGCTTGCGAAGAAGATCGGCGACTTCAAACAGATGTACACCCAGTACGGCGGCATCAGGCCCTTCGGCGCCTCCCTCCTCATAGGGGGGGTCGACGACATCGGTCCACAGATCTACGTCACCCACCCGAGCGGAGCGCTCTACGAGTACAAGGCGAAGGCCATCGGCCAGAACAACAAGGCGGTAAACGACATCCTGGAGAAGGAGTACTCCTCGGTCAAGACACTGGACGACGCGATAAACCTGTCCCTGAGGGCCCTTAGCACCACCATCGAGGGCGGCGTGACCAAGGAAAACGTCGAAATGGCCCTGATAAAGACCGAGACGGCCCTCTTCGAAAGGGTCTCGGACGAGCAGATAGAGGAGTACATATCGAGAAAGTAGGGGTTCACCCGGACTTTTCCAGGGCGACCTTCTTCCCCCTCGCCCTCGGGACCACCCTCCTGGACGCTCCTGGAAACTCCAGGTCAAGCTCCCTTCCCTCGAAGAGGCGGTCCAGGAATATCGCCAGGCTGCTGACCTCGGAGTGGGGCTGGTTGGTGACCGCCACGTTGAAATCTGACATTCTGTAGACCAGGGGCGGGACCTTCTCAGACCCGACGATGACGAGTACCTGTCCCCCGCGGCGGTTTGCCTCCGCCCTCACCGAGTCGATGACGCCCTGAATCGGAAGCCCGTACATCGTCAGGTGGACCTTTACACCGGGATAGTCCCTTATCACGGACTCCCAGTCGGCCTGGTACTTCACGGTGAAGGATCCGCCCCAGTTGGAGGAGACATCCCGTATCGACTCCAAGACCTTTTCATCGCGGTCCCCAGAGAGAATCATCTCGGATGCTCCTAGCGCCCTGGCGGCCAGCCCGACGTGGGTCGTGATTCTCTTATCTCTCTTCTCCCTATGCCCTAATCTGAGGACAGAGACCTTCATAGCGCCAAACCTGGTCGATGAGGACGATTCTCGTCAAAACGAGAGATATCCGGCTTTATTTTTCAAATATCAAGCCGATCTGGCAACATTTAAATATTTCGAGCAGGTAGTGTTTACAGACCCACATGTCGAGGGTTCCTGTTTTGGAGCGGGATCTTGGGGAGTACATAAGGGCCAATCTTGGCGATGAGGCCCTTGTTGTCGCGGACACCATTGCCGCAAGGGAGCTAACCGACGAGGAGATCGCGAAGATAACCGGATTCAGGATAAATGATGTGAGAAGCGCGCTCTACAAGCTCTACGACTACAGACTGGCCTTCTACAGGAGGACCAGGGACCCCAAGACGGGCTGGTTTGTGTACCACTGGAGGATGGATAGCGAGGGGCGAAAGGTCCTCCAAGGTCAGAAGAAGAGAGATCTAATGGTGCTCAAGTCCAGGCTTGAGTATGAGGAGCAAAACATCTTCTTCGTCTGCAAGACGGGCAACTGCTCCCGGTTTACCTTCGAAGTCGCGGCGGATAACGGCTTCAGGTGTCCGAACTGCGGATCCATGCTCGAGCACCACGACAACAGCGCGATCATCGAAAACCTGAGGCGAAGGATCAGGGAACTAGAGCAGGCTTGTAGTGGAGAAGACCGATGAGGCCGTCCCGAGAGGAGATCCTCGCGCTTCTGCAGGGCGTGGGGCTTTCCGCCGAGGTCATAAAGCACTGTCTGAAGGTCGAGAGGAAGGCTCTCGAGATCGCAGAGAGAATCGCCTCCAACGGCATATCCGTGGACATCTGGCTTGTCCAGGCGGGTGCTCTGCTCCACGACGTGGGGAGGAGCAGGTCTCACCGTCTTGACCACGGCGTCCTCGGCGCCCAGCTCGTCAGGGAGAGTCCACTCTTCTCCATCTTTCTGAGCCAGGGGGACAGAGAGTCGCTGGCGCTGATATGCGAGAGACACATCGGCGGCGGGCTGTCAGCCGAGGAGGCAGAGGCCCTCGGGCTGCCGAGGAGGGACTTCTTTCCGGTCAGCCTCGAGGAGAAGATAGTCTCTCACGCCGACAACCTCGTCCTAAACGGCATCGTGACGCTAGAGGAGAGCAGGAGAGCATTCTTAAGAAGATTCGGGGCGCAGAGCGCTGTCTACAAGAGGGTATTCAGGCTGGGGGAAGAGATAGAGAGGATGGCAGGTCGATTTGAGGGAGATAACGATTCTAGAGAAGATCTACAAGAACAAGAGAGCGGCCAAGGCTAGCCTCCAGCGTATGCTGAAGGACATCCTTGAGATGGACATAGTCATCCCGTCTATATCCCCATCAGAGAGGAACTGGGTGAAGATAACGCTGGACGGCCCAGACGAAGAGGCGGCCGCGAGATATCTGGAGGAGAGGTTCGGCGCTCTCACCGAGATCACCGAGCTTCAGGAAGGAGAGGTGAGGCGTGGGAAGATAATAGACCTTGGCAAGGTCGGCTACGGTCTGTACGTCGACGTGGGAGTTACTAGGGAAGGCGACTTCGTCGACGCGCTCGTACCGGTCTTCTCACTAAGGAGAGCCCTACACGCGGGAAGGGGATTCTCGGTGAGGCGTATCTCCCGCCACCTGGGCCTACTCGAGAACCTTCCCCTAGAGGTGAGGATCACCTCTGTGGATGGCGAAAAGGGCGAGATAGCCGCCGAGTTGACTCACGAACAGGCAAGGTGGCTTGTGAGAAAGACGAATAGATTCTACGTCTGCGGAGAGACTAGGCGCAGGATAAAGAACGCCCTTTCGGAGACCGGGAATTCGGGCAGGGTGGTCAGGATAAGGAGGCTTGGCCTTCTGGAAAGCGAGGTCCAGTGCATGCCTGGGATAAACCCCTACAGCATAATCAGGCAGGTGGGCCCCCTCCTCGACGCGGCGATATCGGTTCCCCGCGGCCTGGAGTTGACGGCTAGGAGGGAGCGGCGTCAAGACCGCTCTCCGGGCCGAAAAGACTAAAGAAACACCGCTTCTAGGAGATGTAGGTCTGTGGGCCTGTAGTGTAGCCTGGATCCGACGGCAGAGAGCACAGCACCCTGCGGAGGTGCACACCCGGGTTCAAATCCCGGCAGGCCCACCATCCCTCACAACTCCTCTGAGGTTTCGAAGGACTGGGTAGTTGATTCAATGGAGTTCGGCCTCTCGACCTGCATTCTATACGGGCAACCCCTGCAAGACGCACTGCCAACGCTTGCTGGACATGGGGTAAGGACGGTTGAGTACGCGGCCTTCAACCTCGTAATGTCCTCTCGAAGGGCTGCCGTCAGAGACCAGTATCTCCGAACTAGGGAGGCCTGGTCTCTGAGAGCTGACGACATACCCACGTCGCAGATACTGGACGTATCGAACTCTTGGGGCATCCGAGTCCTCCAGCTTCACTCGCCCGTCTACACTCTTGCCTCCCCGAACCCGAAGGAGAGGCGGAGGAGCATCGAGAAGACCGAGATGATCCTTGAACTCTGCTCGAAGCTTGGTGCCCCTGTACTGGTTGTCCACGCCATTTGGCCTCCTCCGACGAAGGAGCCCTGTCGTTCGACACTGGACAGGAGCACTGATTCGATTCGGATCTTGGCTCGCCGCGCGTCCGACCTGGGGGTTAAAGTGGCCGTTGAGAACGGGTGGAGGAATCCATGTGGATCGCGGGCCGGAGACCTCGTCAGGGTGGTCGACGAGACGGATGCGGATCATGTCTGCATCTGCCTCGACACCGGCCATAGCCAGCGGAGTGGTACGCCGCCCCCGTGCATGGCGAGGGCTCTGGGTCACCGCCTAGGAGCAACCCACGTTCACGACTTCGACGGGGACAGGGATCACCTGCCGCCCTTCGCCGGGAGGATAAGTTGGCATGGTTTT
>CAYWSC010000119.1:0-6300 GCA_964460695.1 Hadarchaeota archaeon (SeqCode) | reverse complement strand
CCCATATCGATGTAGGCGACGTTTGGAAGCTTTGCATACAGATCGAGATACGGGTCCGCCGTCCATGCGCAGTTGTGGACGCCTATCATCTCGAAGGACTTGGCAATCTCCATGTCGAAGGGGAGCTGGAATGTCTCGTATTGCTGGGGTGACAGCATGTTGACGAGGCAGTTGCTGATCGTGTAGTGAACCAGCCTCACCCCGGTCTGTCTCTGTCTGCGGTAGAGCTCCCTGACCCCCTCTATCATGGTGGTCGTGACGCACTCGAAGATGTGGAAAACCCTATCTGGCGCCCTGACCATATCGATGAATATTCTCTGGCCGCGGAGCCTGAAAGCGTTGTTGAGCACACCCTGCCAGTTCATGAACCCCTCTATCGGACCGACGTTGTCGGCTATCCAGTCTAGCTGGCTCATGAACCGCAGCCAGAACTCGTTGTCGTCGAGATCCGGCGGCTCCAGGTTATCGGCCTCCTGGTCTGTGAGCTCGTGGCCCGGCTCTGCCCAGGGCCACTCGTCTGACCCGTAGCGGATTGGGATACCGTAGATCCCTGCCACGAGCAGGGCGCCGAACGTACCCGTGAGTATGTCGGCCGGGTCCTCCGGTGACTGCAAGATGCCGATGTCGCACCTACCACCGAACAGCCTCTTTGTCTCAGTCGCCATGGCCATGATAGTCTGTCTTCTGTACTCCGGATTGGTGTGCCAGCTCTCCCCAAAGTCTATGCCTAGCCTTCTGTGAAACCATCTCGGAACAAACCCGATCTCGGGCCTGAGAAAAGGCTCATCGCCAGCTGCCGGCCTACGCGTTGCGGGAGCAGAGTGAGCGATGTAGCTTAACAGCTGGCGGTATGCTGCCATGAGGGCACGACACAATTGAGGCATATAACTCTTGCTGACCGGGTACGAGATGATTTTTCAGCAGGGTCGTTTCCGGACAACAGGCTTTGCGATGACGCCGAGGGAGAGGTTCGAAGCAGTCACCCGCTTCAAGAAGCCGGATCGGCCGTTCATAACTCTGGAGGGGGCCTGGCCGGAGACCCTATCTAGGTGGAAGAAGGAGGGCTGGGATGGAACCCCCATCGACAAGATATTCCCCCGGGACCCAATCCTGCCTGTTCCAGTCTCCGCTGGTCCTTGGCCTCCCTTCGAGAAGACCATCTTGGAGGAGGACGAAAAGACGGTTCTCTATATAGATCACGAGGGGATAACCAAGAGGGAGTTCAAGGGGGACCGCGGCTGGTCGAGCATGCCTCAGTTCGTCAAGTTCCCCGTATCGTCAGAGGAGGACTTTGACAGGCTTGCCCAGGGGAGGCTCGCCCCGAACCTGGATCAACGGTTCCCACGGGACTGGGACAAGATGGTGAGATCTTGGCAGAAGAGGGATTCTCCGCTTATGTACTTCCCCGATCGCTGGGGCGGGTTCTTCGGGCCGCTGAGGAATCTAGTAGGCCTGAGGACGCTTTGCCGCTGGTTCTACGAGCGCCCGGAGCTGGTGGAGAAGATGATGGATCAGAGGGTGGAGGTCCTCCTCGCCATTCTCGAGAAGATCCTTGGCGACATAGACCTAGACGCCTTCGCCTTCTGGGAGGATATGGCCTACAAGACTGGTCCTCTGATCTCTCCCGAGCTCTTCGAAGAGTTCATGGTGCCGAGGTACAGAGCCGTCTGCCGGTACCTCCGGTCCCAGGGAGTCGACCTGATCGGCGTCGACAGCGACGGGGACGTCAGGAGGCTAATCCCGCTGTGGCTGGACGCAGGGCTCAACGCCGTCTGGCCCCTCGAGGTCAATGCACAGATGGACGTCCTTTGGCTCAGGAAGAGGTTCGGCAAGAGCCTTGTGATGTTCGGGGGCATAGACAAGAGGGCCCTCGCAAAGGGTAAGAGCGAGATTGAGAGGGAGGTCGACAGAGTCTGGCCGGTGGTCGAGACAGGTGGCTATGTTCCCCACATCGATCACTCCGTCCCCCCGGATGTATCGTGGCAAAACTTCTGCTACTACCAGCGATACAGGGCCCTCAAGGCCGGCCTCAATCTCGAGGGTTAGACGGGCAGCCCGCCTAGTCTAGGAGGGATCTAAGCGTCTCCTCTTCGAAGGCAACGTGCTTGATCCTCGTCCTCTTCCAGGTGTAGGCTGCATGTACCAGGCCGTCGGAGGTCTGGATGACACAGGGGTAGGAGAACCTATCTGGCTCTGTCTCCACCGCGAGGGGAGCTGACCATGTCTCTCCGCCGTCCTCGGACACGGCGATGCTTAGAGGAGTCCTGGCCGTCCTGCTGTGGTTGTACACCATCACTAGAAGCCCGCTTCGCGTCATCACTGCGTCGATCCCGGCGTTTGGGTTGGGCAGAGAGGTCCTTCTCGCAGGACTCCATGTCTCCCCGAAGTCGTGCGAGTCTGAAACACAGATCGAGCCTATCTCGTGCGTTGAGCGCATAAACGCCCTTATCTTCCCCTTGGAGAGTTCGACTAGAGTTGGCTGTATCAGGCCCTTGCTGACCCCTGGATACTCGATGGGGCCGTGTCTCGTCCAGGTCGATCTGTCCCTGCTAAGCTTCTCGACCCAGGAGGTCCACGCCCTGTAGCTCTCGACAGAGGTGCCGAACAGGATCTCGCCCGTTGAGAGGGATATGGGCTTGTTCTTCACGGGGCCTAGGAGTCCGGCGGGCAGAATGGTTGGCTCCGACCACGTCTCCCCTCCATCGTCGGATCGGGCGTAGAATCCACTCCAGCAGCAGGGATCCCTCCCGGCCTTGTAGAACAGCCATAGTCCCCCCTCGGGGAGGCGGAATAGGATGGGATTCCAGCAGGGCACGTCTGGCTCGTCCGCGACAAGCCTAGGGGAGGACCACTCATCCCCATGCCTTCGGCTGAGCCAGATGCCGACGTCTGGATTGCCCTCCGCTGATCCGCCAAACCAGGATGCGAGGATATCGTGGTCGGCCGTCTCGACCAGGGTCGACGCATGGCACTGCCGAAAGGGTGCCTTCTCGAAGATGAACTCAGCTAGAGCCGGCTCCAGCGTCTCGGTTGGCATCTCGGGTAGCCGTGCCCGCGGACTGAAAAATAGTTGGTGAACGAACCATGCCGTCCTTTGTAAGTCCTGCGCGCAGGAAACCGGTGTGTCAGTGCCGCTGCGAACATCCCATTTGTTGCCTCTCCGAGCTTCCCAAGATTTGATTCCTGTAGCAGCTAGTCGTTGCGTCTTACGGGGCACCGCTCGTCTCCACTGCACAGGTGGATGCCACATTGGCTAGATAGCTGATCATCCTGCTTTTACTCGCGCTGGCCTTGGCCGTGTCGGCCATACAGCTCAGGAGAGGTCCAGCGGACGATCGTAACGGTGACAGCGATACTTGGAATCCCGAAATCCTGCAGCCAGCCAAGCAGACGACACGCGACTCGTTCTTCGGGATATCGGGTAATGTCCGTGACAAGGGTTTCTTCAACCAGCTAGCAGTGGGAACGTACAGACCCGGATTCTTCCTCTCCATCAACGAGAAAGTCGCCCTCTATGTCGATCGTCGGTACGACAGAATTCTGAGGGACACGTTGAGCAACGGAACCACCCCTATGATAGTCGTCTATGCCAAGAAGATGGAGGACGAGGAGACAGCTGGGCGGCTGGCAAGGCAGGTAGCCGAATACTACACGTCTGGAGAGGGCTCGAAGAGGACGGGAAAAGGCGTCAAGTACTGGGAGATAGGCAACGAGGAGAATTGGGGTTGGGGCAGCTCGTGCAGCCCAGAGGACTACCTTACGATCCTCAAGCCGTACGCCGAGGGGATAAGGGGACGCCTGCCCCGACTGCAGGATAGTGATGGGCGGACTCCTCGATGATGTCCCGGGCGAAAGAGACCTCGAACCATACTTGGAGAGATTCCTCCAGCTCGGAGGCGGTAGGTACGTAGACGTGTACAACTTTCACTACTACGGGACGAGCAGGCCGGTGGGCGTCGGCCAGTGCTACCTGGACGGAGCGAAGATCCTCCGAAGCGTAAGGAGGATCCTTGAAAGCTACAACGAATCCTCTTCGGCTATCTGGGTAACCGAGACCTGTACCTTTTCCGGGAAGGTGGGAGACGTGTACCAGAGCGAGGAGGAGCAGGCCGCCGATCTGGTCAAGAGGATGGCACTAATGAAGGTCCTCGGTGTCGAGAAGGTCTTCTGGTGCTTCATAGTCGAACCTGACTATGAGGGTGGAACAGACGAGGGATTCTTCGACCAATCGGGCCTGGTCTACGATGGCAAGGGTAGATATGACGGGGGAGAGGGCGTCAAGAAGAAGGCCTTCTTTGCCTACAGGAAGATCGTCGAACTTCTCTCGGACTCCTCGCCGGTTGGCCTCCAGAACGACACTTTGACCTATCTTGCAAGGTTCTCGACGAGTAGGGGAGGTGTGTCGGTCCTTTGGCAAGACAAATGGGCAGGGGATAGAGGCGTCGTGGTGGAGGGAGAAGGAGAGATCCAGGTCCTCTCTATATATGGGGATCGAATATCCTCCGGAATCGGGAGTGTCGAGATCGAGCTTGGAGTTCAGCCAGTCTACGTGCTCGGAAAGGCCACCCGTTTCAGATACCGCTAGCGGTCCCCGATGCGCGCCCTAGGCCGGCCAGGTCTGCAGATCTAAGGTGCTTGAAAGCCCTCCAGAAGTACACAATAGAGGTCAGGATGGAGTGGACCAGTATGGTGAAGAGGCAGATTTGGACCTGTCCTACGACCAGCCAGAAGAGGATGTGGAGGTTGTACAGGTTCCTCCTGCCAGCGACGCGCCTGAAGACCCTTTCGAATCTGCCGAAGTCGTCGAGGCTCCTGCCCATGGCTCCTCGGAACTGGTCGTAGCAGGAGCGGTAGAACGAGACATTCAGCACTATCCCCGCAGCGAGTAGCAAAGGCACAGCGTGCTCAAGGCCGGAGGAGAAGTTTATCGCCAGCGCCACGATCCAGGAGTACTCGTAGAGCATGTCCAGCGAGTGCTCGAGCTTCCCCGTCTTCGAGGTCAGAGCCTTTGCCCTGGCCAGCTTCCCGTCAAGGCCGTCCACTACCCCGACTACGAAGGCCAAGACAAGGCCTGGCGCTATCCATCCCAAGAGGTACAGCCCGGTCACGGTCCATGCGAGGATGTTGGTAAGAATCGTCAGCATGTTCGGCGTGATCTTTGTCGGAACCAACCTCTCGACGATGGCGTCCTCTATGGGCCTGTGGACATAGTAGGCAAGGGCGTCAGAGGCCCCCTTGCCTGCCGACTCCACCAACAGGTGCCTCGCCTGCCGGACACACCGTCCTGCCCTGAGCCAGATGTGGTACGGCGTAACCTCCCTCCGCATAGCCGGATCGTACCTTGGCATCTCATCTACGTCGAGTCTTTGGACGCCCGGCCTCCTCTCTAGTCGGTCGACCATCGTGTCCCACTCTAGCGATCCTGCCGATATCTCCCCGACAAGCCAGTCCCTATGGTTAGGGGCTACGATGGCCAGCAACGGCCCTAGAGCGCTGCCTTCACGTTCTTCCCGGCCAGCATTGGAAGCCACTAGGACGCCCGACCCTTGAACCCTCGAGGCCAGGAAGGCAACCAGCCTGGGATCAAGGATGAGATCGTGGCTCGCCAAGAGAACTCTGTCTCCGGCTTGGAGCCACCGAGAGACCACCTCGCACGCCCGTGCCCTGTCTTGCGTCGCCTCCACCTTCATGTGACCGGACCCGCCCAGATCCCCGCGTACCACTCCCACTTCAGAAGGATTTCTGAGCAGGAGTAGCGCCTCCTCCACCCCCGCGTCGGATAGCGTCCTAATGGTCCTCCTCACGGGTGCCAGTCCCTCTAGCAGGTAGGGTGTCTTCGAGAGAAGGGGCAGTGTACGTTCTCCGATCACCAGGGCTTTTATCCCCATATCGCAGGATCCCCGTCTACGTCTCGTCGAACTGGAGCGTCTCCTCGAATACCTTCTTGACTTCTCGCTCCTCCTCAATCAAAGCCTTAGGGGCTGTATGCGACGCAAGCGGCAGGGATTCCTCGGTCGCCCTCAGATCGTCCGGTGTGTCGACATCGGACCAGTATAGACCGGACACATCGATGGCCAGGGCCAGACCGCCCCTGTCGATCAGGTGCTGCACACCGTTGCTGACCGTAAGCGTCCACCCGGGCCAGGACGAGAGAGCGTCGAATATCCTGCGGCTCATCGCAAAGACACCTGTGTCTATCGCATTCCACCTCGGGATTGACTTTCCTATGGAGACTATCCGCCCCCTCTCAACCAACACCTTTGTAGCATCGTCAAGCTGGGAGGGGAGCACTGGGTCCCT
>CAYWSC010000118.1:2197-6340 GCA_964460695.1 Hadarchaeota archaeon (SeqCode) | reverse complement strand
CCACATCTATCACGTCGATGGGTATGAGTCTGGTGCCGTCTACGCACTTCGAGTTCCTAGGCTGGCACTTGACGCCGAACTCCTTGCACGGGCACTCGGCTCGAAGGTAGGCGACTCCCCTGTTCGGCTTGATGGTGACAAACGGCCGTGAAGCGATCTCGGCGTCCACGAGGGTGGCGGCGCTGAAGAAGGTGGACTTCCCTGAGTTGGTCTTCCCGACTATCGCTAGCTGGAACATTCCCAGAGCGGGCCGGTCCGCATTGCTGATAATTGTTTCGAACCTTCAGCCTGCCTCCTGCCTCTTGGTGCAGAGAAGGTCGTGGACGACGTGCCAGCGCATCCTCCCAACGGATCGAACGATCCTACTGGAGAGAACCTCGACGCTTACATCCGGCATTGTTCTCCGGACGAGGGATTCGAGCTGGGCCTCGGAGACCTGGCAGACCTGTGTCCTCCTGCCGCGGATCTCCCTGTAGTGGTGGACATACCCACTCTCTCCAAGGGCCTTGACGGCGACTGGTAGGGCTTGGTCGGCGAGGGATGGGAGCGGGAGTATCGCCCTGTCGATAGATCCATCGATCAGCGGCGGCCTTCTCGCGTCTGCGAGGATCGGGTGGACCTCTCCCCTCATCTTGTTCTCCGCCACGCCGCGCTTCATACACTCGATAGCCGAGGGGTTGATGTCGAGGGAGTAGACCTCAGCCGCCTTTCGTCTCGCTATCTGGATGCTGAAGCAGCCCGCCCCGGCAAAGGCGTTTAGGATCCTCTCGCCCTCGCATACCTGCTGAGCGACTCTCCACCTCTCGTGGGCAAGCCTAGGCGAGAAGAAGACCTTGGCGACGTCGACGACATAGACGGCGCCGTTCTCCCTGTGTCTGGTCAGGGTAGGTCCTTCTCCAGCTATGATCTCCATGGGACGAGTCCTGGTATAGGTCTCTGTCTGCCCCGATACCCTGAGGACGAGCCTAGCCCCATAGACGGCATCTAGGAGGAGCCTCCCTATCTGCTCCTTTTTCTCCTCCAGCTCGGGTGGCACCTTGGTTACGACGATGTCGCCGATCCTGTCGAAGCTCCTGAAGGCGTGTTGGAGATACCCCTCTTCACTCCCGATCCTAGTCTTCCAGGATCTTCTCGGCAAGGGATCCCCGCTACCTGAATATCAGGACTACCACGGAGAAGACCATTATCAGGATCACAAAGAGGGCGAAAAGCCTTTGGATCATGTACCGCTTCACTCTTCATCCTCTCCCCTGTCGATCAGCTGGATGTACACCTCGCCGACCTTCTTGCCGGTCCCGGTGAGCTCATATTTGTTCTCTCCCGGTATGGGGAGGATCAGGTACTTCCTCACAAGGGACTGGACTATGTGTCCGAAATACCTTATCTTCTTCCCCACGCCGCTCTCTATCTCGGGTCTGGAGACGGGGCGGCCGACCTTGGTTATGTAGGCCAGCACCCTTCTCTTGAGGAAGCTCCTGCCGCCGTACTCCAGCTGGGGTGATATTAGCTCTATGCTCCAGTCACTCCTGTTGGCGCCGACGGTGAACTTGCTGCTAACCCTGATCCTAGAGGCGGAGACGTCTATCGTCACGTTGTCGTACTCGTACTTCTTTATCCTCTCAATCATCTCCTCGGCCTTCTTCCTTATCTGTTCCAGCTCCTCGGGATCTGCGTCGCTCTCACGGCTAGCCTCCATGACTAGGGATCTGATCTTCTTGATGTAGGAGGAGGGGTAGCGCGAGAAATGGTTCGTCTTGAAGCTCTTCTCCAGCCTGTCGAAGGTCTTCTCCAGCTCCCTCTTGATTATGGAGAAGTCCCTCTCGGTGAGCCTCTGGGAGAGCACGGTGAGAACCCGGAAGTAGTCGGGCGTGTAGTATGATGGCCTGTAGATCCTTATGTCCGACCTGATCCTCTCTATGGTCTCCCTGAGGACCTTTCGCTCCCTCCTATCCAGCTCCTTGACCAGCGTCATTATCTTCTTCTGAATTTCGAGGAAGTCAGGGGTCCCGGGTGGAATCCTCTGGAGCTTCTTGAGGGAGGAGAGGATCTCCTCCGTCGCATTCGACATGGGATAATTTTGCATCATCCACTTATTAACTTGCCGAAACTGGCCTCTGCTTCCAAAGGGCATGCGGTGATATTTTTCAACACTCCTTATGGCCTAAGCATGGGCGGGGGTGCCCGAGCGGTCAAAGAGGGCAGGCTCAGGACCTGCTGGCGTAGGCCTACGCGGGTTCGAATCCCGTCCCCCGCACCATCCTCGGTGAGCAACCTCGACGGCTCGAAGGGGGTATTAGCCGCGGCCCGAGTACACACGACAGGCGGCGTTCTTCTTCTCGAAGGGGAAGCCCTCAGGTAGGCGGGACATCCGAAAATCTCTGAGTATAGGTACGATTAGGGTCTTCGAGTTCTTTGTTCATTCCCATAAAGAGTCCCTAGGGTTTGGATGGCTCTGCTCGTCATGGCATGGCTCCCAGCGGGAGCCAAGAACTTGCCCCTATTTGTACAGCCACTCGAATTCTGTCCAATTTGGGCCCGCATTTGGTATCGGCGAAGAAGCAAGGGGGAGAAAGCCTATCTCTGGTGCTTCGCCATCCCCCACAACCTTGATCCCTTTAGAAACGGTGGTCTCGTCGGTCGTCCCCCACCAGTTGTTTGAAACGTCGATTATTTCCGGGAAGAAGTCCCGGTACTCGGAGTGAACCCACATGTAGGCTTCGGAGATGTCATGCACACAGTTATTGTGGATTCTTGGAGCTCCGCCAAAGAGCTCGAACGCGAGGTCACCGCCTGTTATGATGTTGTTCCGGACTATTGCGTTGGAGTTTATCGACACGCCCGTACCGATCCCCCCGGCCTTTCGCAGGCCCTCAGTCCACTTAGGGTTGTGAGCGCACATTATGTAGTTGTTTTCGACCCTAGCCGGGCCTCCCAGGTACCGCCCTGCGGAATCTCCGCCAATATCCACGCCAGGGTTTTCGCCCTTCAGGAGGTAGCTGGAAAGATTCTGGTCTGTAGTTCTTACCTGGATAAACACATTGCTAGCGATGTATGGACTGGATCTGAATGCCTGAACCGGGCCGTGTCCGACGTCATAGATGAAGTTGTATGTAATGTTCGGAGATATTTCCACAGATACTCCGGGTTTCCCGTTCACGAGTACACCTTGTTGCAACATCTTTCTTATGACGCAGTGTGAGATCTCTACAGAGGAAGATGAAGCCACGATACCCCATCCGTACTCCACCACGCAATACCTGAGAGTGCCGTTGCGGATCACCAAGTGGTCCCAGTCCCAGAGCGTTGGCTCCGCGCTGTCTGAGGTGATGACTATCGGCTCGTCTGGTGTTCCAACCGCGCGTAGGCACCCCTCCATCTCGAGCGAGAGGTGCGAGAGCCTATAATCCGCGCCGAAGAACTCGTGAGGGTTTATGGGGTCCACCTCGCAGAGTTCGCCGGAATGCTGATCGTCTGAGTGAGCAGCGAGGAAGATGACTGTTCCCGGAAGGATTGTTAGAGAGGCGCCTTCTTTCAGATATGTGTCACCGGTGATCCTTATTACTCCAGACCACGTCTCGTCGTGGATTTCTCCCGTCTTGTCTACTGCTTCGTGGAGTCTTGAGAGCAAGCCTTCTCTTGTCAGGCCAGCAGGGTAGAAATCCTCTGGGAGCTCCGCTAGCTCTCTAGGAAGATCGTCTTCCGCAGCGGTTTCGGACGATCTAGGCTTTTGAGATCCACGTGGATACCTGCTCGCAAGAAATCCTACTGCAATCAGGACCCCTAGGACTAGTACTATCAGGATTTTTCTTTCCATCCTTATCCCGCTTTGTTCAGGTTCTGAGATTGAGGGAATTTCACACGACGTGTTGTCATGGGAAGTTGGCTCTGAGAGATTCCAGCAGTCCCAGGCAAGCCAGATGTCTACCTGCCAAGTAACCCTGATACGGACGGGCAAGAGGTTCGGGAGGAGTCAGGCGGAGCGGCGAGGTCATTCTCAGCCCTCTGTTATTTTCATAGCTCCGAAAGCCGGATGATTACGCGCATAAAGCTATTACGGATTATTATTTCCGTTGACGGTCGGTTCGGCCTCCCCTCCTTTTGGCGAGGAATTCGTACAATCGGCGCCAATATTCCTCTTCAGGG
>CAYWSC010000118.1:0-2097 GCA_964460695.1 Hadarchaeota archaeon (SeqCode) | reverse complement strand
TCCCCTCCTTTTGGCGAGGAATTCGTACAATCGGCGCCAATATTCCTCTTCAGGGGTAGTCTATCTTCGGTTCGTGTGCGGCCTGTCTGTCCTCGTGTGCGAGTTGAGGTAGTTTCGCTCTGTCATTCTCTGCTGCTAGAACAACGTCGTGGGTCCGGGATCCGAGCCAAGTAGTCCTCCGGGCAGACAGAAGTTAACCGGTCTGTCCAGCCGGCGTCGGTCTGCTCCATTACCAGTCCTACACGGTGTTTCTCTAAGGCAGGCTTTGCAGGCACGCTGCAGTTTCACTATAGTGTGGGAGAGAGAACTTTTTGGAAAGGATCGGCATTTTTTCACGCTGAGGGGGAGAGGAACTGTCCATTGGCTGAAAGGCGGCGCGGGCAGCTAGATGCTACATAGGGAGGTCTCGGGGTATCAGAGGGACAGGAGCGAACCGAACGGGTATAGCCGTGCCGACTCCGCTGTCGGCGGATGCGGCGCCAACTGGACTGGGAGACCTTGCCGGGTGAGGACTGTCACCCGTGGTTCCGATTGGCAACATGAGGGTGATCATGCCGATCCCTTAAGTGGTTGTGTGGGCCTGAGGTTGAGGTTGACCATCTGCTCGGGGGAGTTCACCCTTGTCGTAGGGAATTCCCCGATAGAAAACTCGTGGAGGGTTCTTCATACGGAAGGGAAGTATCATATTTCACCCTGGAGAGTTACCCGAAGGCTGAGTAGGATTTCAGGAGGCTGGTATCTGAGAGCGACAAAGTACTTGCGGTTGCAGGATCGCTCGTCATAGGCATTGCCTGGGCAATGCTGCAAGGGGACACAACATGGTTGGGATCCAGAACGAACACTGTCGGATCGAGTTTGATTCTGAAAGGGGAGGCCTACGAAGTATTGTCAATCTCCTGCTTGGCGATGAGTGCCTAAAGGGTGGTAATCCTGGTGCCATGCCTTTCCGCATCTATACAGAGCTTACAAAGGAATTCGATATACTTGTCAACGGGAAATTCGATCTGGTTTTCCCAGATCCTGCGGAGATCGGGCGCACGGTCATAGAGCCCGGCCGCTGCCGATTAGAGGATATATGCCAACGCACTGATAGTTTGACTCTACGCTACCGGTATCAAGGGGTGGAAGCACGTTTGCGACTCACCATGGAGGAACAGACAGGTACATCCGACTGGTCGCTGCGGGTTACCAACACGAGCGACGTCCCAAGGGAGTTTATGTTCTGTTTTCCGTGTCTGGACGGGGTTCGGCTCGGTCCCGATGCTACCACGAACCTCGCCACTGCAATGGATCAGGCTGGAATAGTTGTGCGGGCGTGGGATCGCCCTGGGGGAGTGGTGGGAAAAGGCACTGAGATGTCAATGCAGTGGCATGCGATTTGGGATCCGGTGACGAAGAGCGCCCTCGGCCTGGTATTTATGGATCCCGACGCGCGCTCCAAGAGATTGGTGTTGAAAGAGCCCGAGATCTGTCTGGAATATTTCCCCCCTGTGACGCTTGCGCCGGGCGCCTCCCTTGACCTGCCACCTGTGCGTATGCTCGTCTACCGCGGCGACTGGCGTCCGGCGGCACGCGCCTATCGCGCCTGGTTCGAACATGCATATACCTGCGTTGAGCCCCCAGAATGGTTCCGCAGATCGGACGGCCTCGTAGGCCGCCACTTCAGGAAGAAGGGCAGGAGGGTTGAAAAGAGATATCGCTACATGTATGCACTTGATAGCTTTCGGGAGCTGCCCGCGGTTCATCTTCGTGTTCCGGTGGACAACTCCGAGTATGCCTTTTACTGCCGGGGTTCCATGGATCATATGGTGCATACCGATGGGGACAACATCGTTCGGGACGACTTGGGTGGTGCGAAGGCCATGCGCGAGGGCATTGCCGGGGTCCACCGCCTGGGACTGCACTCCACCCTTTACATAGAAGGTTACATCGTGCACCAGGGGAGCGAGCTCGCCAGATCGGGCAGGGCCGAACGGTGGGCCGTTATGGATAAAGATGGGAGTATCGTTGGACCGTACACCAAACACGGATTCTACCACATGTGCCCCGGATGCGTGGAATGGCAGGATTACCTCGCCGACACCACTGCGAGACTCC